>DMWH01000230.1:0-8672 GCA_003483345.1 Clostridiales bacterium
AAATGATTTTATCCACAAAGGGCAGATATGGACTTAAGGCGGCATTTGAACTTTCAAAAAATTATGGATTAGGACCTGTTTCTCTAAAGAAAATATCAGAAAAGTATGGTATATCAGAGAATTACTTAGAGCAGCTGTTTGCAAAATTAAAAAAAAGCGGTTACATAGATACGGTCAGAGGACCTCAAGGAGGATATCTTCTAGCAAAAAAACCTGAGGAAATAACTGTTGGAATGATACTCAGAACACTTGAGGGTGAAATAAAAACTTCTGATTGTTTAGGCAAAGAAGTATGCTCCAGAGAATCAATTTGTGCTACAAGAGTTATATTTGAGAAGATAGAAAAGAGTATTAACGATGTTATTGATAATATAACCTTAGCTGATATGTACGAAGAGCAAAAAAACATTTTAACGGAGGGAAGAAATGAGCAGGAAACTTTATCTTGACAATGCAGCAACAACAAGGGTGAAAAAAGAAGTAATTGATGAAATGAGACAATATTTTGATATTTTGTACGGAAATCCATCAAGTCAATTATATGAGTTAGGAAGAAAATCAAAAGAAGCCATTGAAAAGGCAAGAAAAACTTTGGCAGACTTTTTGAATGCAGAAGAAAAAGAAATATATTTTACTGCAAGCGGTACGGAGTCTGATAACTGGGCTTTAAAGGGAGTTGCATTTGCAAATCTGAACAAAGGAAAGAACCATATAATCACAACAAAAATTGAGCATCATGCAATTCTTCATACTTGTGAATACTTAGAAAAATTCGGAATAGAAACAACTTATCTGGATGTTGACAGATACGGGCTTATTGATATAGAACAGCTGAAAGAATCAATAAGACCTGAAACAATTCTTATTTCAGTAATGTTTGCAAATAATGAAATAGGTACCATACAGCCAATCGAAGAAATAGGAAAAATTGCTAAGGACCATGGTATATTATTTCACGTAGATGCTGTTCAAGCTTTGGGAGGTATCAGAATAGATGTCAATAAGCTTCATATAGATTTGATGTCAATGTCTGCACATAAAATAGGCGGACCTAAGGGAATAGGCGGTATGTATATAAGAAAAGGAACAAGAATTGATAACTTTATTCACGGAGGCGGTCAAGAGAGAGGCAGAAGAGCCGGTACCGAAGGAGTACAGAATATTGTAGGTTTCGGGAAAGCTGTCGAAATTGCTGCGAGGGATTTTGATAAGCATGTGGAAAGGCTGACAGTTCTAAGAAACAGACTTATTGACGGAATTAAAAACAATATTCCCGATGTAGTGCTTAACGGGCATCCGACACAGAGACTTCCCAATAATGTAAACTTCTCATATAAATTTGTGGAAGGCGAATCCATATTATTGCTTCTGGATATGGAAGGAATATCAGCTTCAAGCGGTTCCGCCTGCACTTCAGGTTCATTAGACCCTTCACATGTTTTGTTGGCAACGGGGCTTGACCACGGAACAGCCCACGGCTCAATCCGTTTCACCTTAAGTGAAGAATTAACGGAAGAGGATATAGATTATACTGTTGAAACAATGAAAAAAATAATTACCAGATTAAGAGCAATGTCACCGATTAAAAACGATGAAGATTTGCATAAAAACTAATTTACGGAGGGAATTATGTATTCAGAAATAGTAATGGACCATTTCAGAAATCCAAGAAATGTAGGTCATATGGAGAAACCGGACGGTGTTGGACAGGTAGGTAACCCCAAATGCGGGGATATAATGAAAATATATTTAAAGATTAAAGATGATATAATTGAGGATGTAAAATTTGAAACATTCGGATGCGGCTCAGCGATTGCTTCATCAAGTATTGCAACAGAGCTTATAAAGGGAAAGAGCATTCATGAAGCGGTTGAACTGACAAACAAAGCTGTTGTAGAAGCCTTAGGAGGGTTGCCGCCTGTTAAGGTGCATTGCTCGGTATTGGCAGAGCAAGCTGTAAAATCAGCCCTTTATGATTATGCAAAAAAAGCAAACAAGGTAATTAAGGGTTTGGAAAATTATAAACCTGAGGATGATGANNNNAACAAAAAGTACCGTCCCTAAATGTTTCTTGACAATGAGGGAAAGAATACATTATAATTTCATAATAAAGTACATATTGCTTATACTATGAAACGGAGGAAATAAAGTGGATAAAATTGATAGATTTTCAATTAATAATATTCGTAAAGAATACTTGAACTTTTTTAAGAGCAAGGGACACTTAACCGAGCAAAGTTTTTCTTTGATACCTAAAAATGATAAGAGCTTATTATTGATAGGAGCAGGTATGGCTCCGTTAAAAAAATATTTTACGGGAGCTGAAATTCCGCCTGCTAAGAGAATGGCGACCTGTCAAAAGTGTGTGAGGACGGGTGATGTTGAAAATGTAGGATTAACAGCGAGACATTTGACTTTTTTTGAAATGCTCGGAAACTTTTCCTTCGGTGATTATTTCAAGAATGAAGCAATTGTATGGGCGTGGGAGTTATTAACCGATGTTTTAAAAATTGATAAGGATAGACTTTGGGTTACAGTATATTTGGAGGATGATGAAGCTGAGAATATTTGGCATACCAAGGTAGGAATACCTATGGAAAAAATAGTGAGGCTTGGAAAGGATGATAATTTTTGGGAGTTAGAAGTAGGACCGAGCGGACCCTGCTCTGAAATATATTATGACACAGGAGAAGATAGAGGCTGCGGTTCAACTGACTGTAAACCGGGATGTGACTGCAACAGGTTCATAGAAATCTGGAATCTTGTATTTACACAATTTGACAAGGACGAAGAAGGTGTATATCATCCCCTGCCTAATCCGAATATAGATACAGGAATGGGACTTGAAAGGGTAGCTTGCGTGCTTCAAGACAAACCCACGGTGTTTGATGTGGAGCCCCTAGTTTTTATAGTCAATAAAGTTTCGGAAATCTGCAAAATACCTTATGGTCAAAATCTAGAAAGCGACGTTGCAATGAAAGTAATCTGCGACCACTCAAGAGCAGCGACCTTCATGATAGGCGATGGAGTAATACCTTCAAATGAAGGAAGAGGTTATGTATTAAGACGATTAATAAGAAGAGCAATCCGCAAGGGCAAATCATTAGGGATAAATGGCGAATTTTTAACTAAGACTGCAAAGGTTGTAATAGATAATTGGAAAGAAGTTTATCCGGAATTAGGAGAAAAAGAAAAATACATATTAAAGGTTTTAAGTCTTGAAGAAGAAAGATTTAAAATAACCATTGACCAAGGTCTTGAACTTTTAATGAAAGAAATTCAAAAACTAAAAGAAACAAATAAAAAAGAGCTGGATGGAAATGTAGCATTCAAACTTTATGACACCTATGGTTTTCCTTCAGAATTGACAGAAGAAATACTTAAGGAAAATGGTTTTAGCCTAAATAAAGAGCAGTTTAACGCAGAATTCGAAGAGCACAGGCAGATGGCAAGAGAAGCAAGGAAAACTACCGGCGCTTCAGGTTGGAAGGACAATGATTTTACCTTGGATACGGATAAAACCATATTTACAGGTTACAATAAATTAGAAGATATATCCGAAGTTATTGCCATTGTAGTGGGCTCTGAGCAGGTAAATACAATAAATGAAGGACAGTCCGGAATTATAGTGCTTGATAAAACTCCATTTTATGCCGAGGGAGGCGGACAGACCGGTGATTCGGGTGAATTCACTGCAGATGAAATGCTGGCAAAGGTAACCGATACTCATAAATTCAATAATGGGATTTATCTGCATGACACCAATCTGGTTAAAGGGAGTATTTCCGTCGGAGATACAATAACTGCAAAAGTAAATGATGACCAAAGGAAAAATACTGCAAAGAATCACACCTGCACACATATATTGCACAAGGTTTTGAGGGAAATACTGGGAGACCATGTAAATCAAGCAGGCTCATATGTTTCTGAAGATAGACTTCGATTTGACTACACACATTTTGAAGCTCTTGATAAAAAAACATTAAAAGAAATCGAAAAAAGAGTAAATGAAGCAATACTATCAGACTACACGGTTAAAACGGATATCCTCAGTATGGAAGAAGCTAAAAAGTCCGGTGCTGTAGCTTTGTTTGATGAAAAGTATGAAGAGATGGTAAGAGTTGTAAGCGTGGGAGATTTCAGCAAGGAGTTATGCGGTGGAACTCACATCGACCAAACAGCTAAAATCGGTATGTTTAAAATTATCTCCGAAGGAAGCATAGCTTCGGGAATAAGAAGGATAGAGGCTATTACGGGAAGAGCAGCCATTGATTATATGCAGGAANNAAATCTTCTGAAAAAGGAAGCTAAAGAAAAAGATAAGGAAATTCAAAGGTTAAACAATGAAATATTAAAGAGCAACATAAATGAGATTCTTGACAAATATGAAGAGATTAACGGTATTAAACTTTTTGCCATAGAATTTAAAGGTAAGGATGCAAATACTTTAAGAGAAATTGCCGACAAAATTAGAGATAAGAATGAGAGCTGTGCTATCATATTAGCTTCGGATTTAGGTGATAAAGTGTTATTTGTATCGGCTGTAACAAAGGATTTGGCAAAAGGCGGAATACATGCAGGAAATATGGTTAAAGAGGCAGCTGTGATTGCAGGCGGAGGCGGAGGCGGAAGACCTGACTTTGCGCAAGCAGGAGGGAAAAACCCCGAGAAAATAGACGAAGCAATTAATGCGGTAAGAAAACAAATAGCCTCTATATGACAAGGGGACGGGGGTACTGTCATCATTTTGAGTACCATTAGCACGAAGAATTTCATGTTGTTTTATATCATAATATAGTAATTGATTTTATTTAAAAACTATAGTAGAATATAAGTAGGTGTAAAGAGGTGGTTTTTATGGATAGTAATGTAAATAATACGGCAAAATTTGATTACAGTATGGGTTCATTGAATGAAGCTCGGGAAATAATTTCACAGGTCTACAAGTCGCTTAAAGAAAAGGGATACAATCCTAACAACCAGCTTATCGGATATATATTATCGGGGGACCCTACTTATATTACAAATCATAATAATGCAAGAAGTTTAATACGAAAAATAGAAAGAGACGAACTGTTGGAAGAAATTTTAAGTGTTTACTTAAATGTAATCGACATTTAGAGGAGGGGGGACACATTTTGAATGTCCCTGTACTAACTTATATCTTGAGCAGTATATAAATATACTGCTTTTGTATGCCCTCAAGTTTCTTCCTATAAAAATATAAATATGAAATACATAAATTTATTTGAAAAGAAAAATGTATCAAGGCTGTGTTACGGAACACTATCTTTAAGCAGTCTTCAAAATCTCGATACTGTTGAAAATAAAGTAAGGCTGCTTAATTATGCATACGAAAAAGGAATAAATTTTTTTGACACAGCCCAGCTTTATGATAACTATAATATACTTAAAGAATTCATAAAACATAAAGACAGGGATAAACTAGTTATAGCTTCAAAAAGTTATGCATATGACAAAAATACTGCGGAATATAGTATCAATAAAGCATTGAAAGAAATGAACACTGATTATTTGGATATTTTCATGCTTCATGAACAGGATAACGGGAATAATTTTTTGGGTCATTATAAGGCAGTTGAGCGTTTCATGAAATATAAGGAGCAGGGAATAATCAAGTACTTTGGAATTTCAACTCACAGGGTGGAGGCAGTAAAAGATTCACTTAAATTTAAGGAAATAGAAATTATTTTTCCTTTGATCAATTATAAAGGTATCGGAATTCAAGACGGAACTTTTGAAGATATGACTGAAGCCTTGAAGGAGGCAAAGGAAAATAATAAGTTTATTATGGCAATGAAAATATATGGCGGAGGCCATTTAATAAAGGAAGCAGAAAAAGCATTTAAGTATATTGACAGTTTAAATTATGTGGATTCCATAGCAATAGGTATGAGCACTGTTGAAGAAATAGATGCAAATATCTCTTATTTGGAAAATAATGAGTTAAATATTAATATAAAAAACAAAATAAAAAATCAAAATCGCACTCTCGTAATAGAAGAGTGGTGTGCTGGATGCGGAAAATGCGTAAAAAAATGCAAACAAAATGCACTTGCAATAGTTGACGGCAAATGTGCGGTAGATATGGAAAAGTGTGTTTTATGCAGTTATTGCGCCGGTGAATGCGCAGGTTTTTATATCAAAATTGTGTGAGGTTTCTATGGACAGATTGATGGGATTGGATGTGGGAGATAAAACAATCGGAGTAGCTGTCAGTGATTTATTGATGATTACTGCACAAGGAGTAACTACAATAAAAAGAACGAATATTAAAAATGATTTAAACGAACTGAAAAAGCTCATCGATGAATATCAGGTTACTAAAATAGTGGCAGGCATCCCAAAAAGGTTAGACGGTACAATTGGAATACAGGGAGAAAAGGTGCTTGAATTTTTGGAAAAGATGAAAAAGCATATAGATTTACCCGTTGAGCTTGAAGATGAAAGGTTTACCACAACCATGTCCGAAAGAATGTTAATAGAAGCTGATGTTAAAAGAAAAAAAAGGAAAGAAGTTATCGACAAATTAGCTGCGGTACAAATTCTGTCAAGTTATATGCAGCGTACAAAATAATCAAAGGAGATATTATGGATAATATTATTGAACTGATAAACGACGAAGGAAAGCTAGAAAAGTTAGTCGTAGAAGCCACTTTTCACATTGATGATATTTTGTATGCAGTACTTCATAAAATAAACTCGGATGAAGGTATGGTTTATTATGTGGAAGAAATGGAAGACGGAAGTATAGTGCTGGTTAAAGTTGAAGACGAGGAAGAAATTAAGGAAGTGCAGGAAATATATGAAGGAATAGCTGATGATTTAATTTAAGCTGTGTCCTGGGGGGTAGATAAATGGCAGATTATTTAAGAACTTTGCTTGATAAAAATGGTTACAAAACAACTGTTCAACGAAAAATTTTATATGAAGTTCTTTCTGATAACAAAGATAAGCATTTATCTACGGAAGAAATTTACGACCTAATAAAAAACAGGTACCCCAATATTGGCATAGCAACCATTTACAGAACCCTTCTCTTGTTTGAGGATATAGGACTTGTATATAAGCACAACTTCGATGACGGGTTTTCCAGATATGAAATATTATCACAAAACAGTAATGAAATTCATCAGCACCATCATTTATTGTGCAAACAATGCGGCAAAATCATAGAGGTTAAAGAAGACCTTATGAACACATTGGAAGAAATAATCGAAAAACAATACAATTTTGAAATATTAAATCATGTGGTCAAATTCACCGGAATCTGTGCACAATGCAGAGATAAGGAGAATAAAGATGGCAGAAAAGAAACATAAATTAAAAGTAATACCATTGGGGGGACTCGGTGAAATCGGAAAAAACATAACCGTTATTGAATATCATAATGATATTATCGTAATAGACAGCGGAATGGCTTTTCCGGGAGATGAAATGCTTGGTATTGACATAGTGATACCGGATATTACTTATTTAATAAAGAACAAAGAAAAAGTAAAGGGTATTATATTAACTCATGGTCATGAAGACCATATCGGCTCAATACCTTACTTTTTAAAAAAGCTAAATATACCGATTTACGGAACAAAACTTACCTTAGGTCTTGTTGAAAATAAGCTTTTAGAACATAAAATAGAAGATGCATCCTTAAATCCCATTAATGCCGGGGATACATTAAAATTAGGATGTTTTAAAATTACGCCTATAAGAGTTAATCACAGTATACCTGATTCAGTGGGCTTTGCCATAGATACACCTATCGGTACAATAGTCCATACGGGAGATTTTAAAATTGATTATACACCCATCAATGAAGATGTTATCGATTTAGGTAAGTTTGCGGATATTGGAAGAAAAGGCGTTCTTCTTGCCTTTTCTGACAGCACTAATGTTGAAAGGCCTGGCTTCACGGAATCAGAGAAAACAATTGGTCAGAAATTTATGGATATATTTAAAAACTGTGATTCCCGAATAATTGTTGCGTCTTTCGCTTCAAATATTCATAGGCTGCAGCAGGTTATCGACGCAGCGGTCGTTAACAAAAGAAAGGTTGCAATATCAGGTAGAAGCATAATAAATGCAATTAAAGTTTCTCTGGAATTAGGATATCTGAATGCTCCACAGGGAACAATAATAAATGTAAACGAGCTAAACAGCCTTAAGGATGATGAGATTGTTATATTGACTACAGGAAGCCAGGGAGAGCCTATGTCTGCCTTGACAAGAATGGCTAACAATGACCATAAAAAAATTCAAATAAAAGAAGGAGACTTGGTTATAATTTCAGCCAATCCAATACCCGGAAATGAAATAACAGTTTCAAGAGTAATCAATATGCTCTATGAAAAAGGCGCAAAGGTGCTTTATGATGCACTGACACAAGTGCATGTATCAGGCCACGCCAGAAGAGATGAATTGAAGCTTATGCTTACTCTGTTAAAACCAAAGTTTTTCATACCAGTTCACGGCGAATACAGACATTTGGTGCAGCATGCAAAGCTGGCGAATGAAATAGGCATTCCCATTAATAATACTGTAATAGGCAGCAATGGTGACGTAATTGAGCTTACTTCCAAGTCAATAGTTAAAAACAACACTGTTACATCCGGAAATATTCTTGTAGACGGCTTAGGAGTGGGGGATGTCGG
>DMWH01000230.1:8728-13703 GCA_003483345.1 Clostridiales bacterium
GAGAATATAGATTTAATAGAAGAATCAAAAACAGTGGTAAGAAAAGCATTGGAAAAGTGTGAAGATACAAATGTTAAAGAATGGAACAATATTAAAATGGTAATAAAGGATTCCTTAGGCAGCTTTATTTATGAAAAAATAAAAAGAACCCCAATGATACTTCCCATTATAGTAGAAGTTGATTTGGAAGTATAAATTTAGGGACACAAAATAAATAGGGACTTAACGTCCCTATTTTTGTTAAGAACATTGGTGCCAGGCACCATCAACCACCATGGTGCCAAACCACCGTGGTGCCAGGCACCAGGAAATACTGAACGCAGTGAAGAATCTCATAACCATTTATAGTGTAATAGATTCGAACTATATCATTTGTCCTTTCATATAATAAATAAAATACATATGGGAGGTAACAAACAAATTATGATCAATAATGAAACTATAGAAGCCGAACGTACAAGGGTATGCCTGACAATCGGAAGGATTGCACCTGACTTTACAGCCGTTACTACAGAGGGACCAATAACCCTGTCTCAATATAGAGGGAAGTGGGTTTTGTTTTTCAGCCATCCGGGAGATTTCACTCCTGTTTGCACATCAGAATTTATTGCATTTGCTCAACTTCAACCTGAATTTGAAAAAAGAAATGTTCAGCTCTTAGGAATAAGCATTGATTCAAACCCTGCACACCTTGGCTGGCTCTACGATATATTCCAAATGACAGGTATAGTTATGCCCTTTCCTCTTATTGCCGACAGGGATGCAAGTATAGCAGCGCTTTACGGCATGGTTAGTCCTGACAGAATCTATGAGCAAAGTGTTAGAGATGTTTTTATTATAGACCCAAATCAAAGAATAAGGTCAATTCTCATCTATCCTGCAACTAACGGCAGAAACATGTATGAATTGTTAAGATTAATTGATGCACTGCAAGTGTCAACAACATATGGTGTAAGCACCCCTGCAAACTGGATGCCGGGGGACCCGGTAATTGTTCCTGTTGCAAGCACCCTCGATGAGGCAATTGAAAGAGGCATGGATCCCGAAAGTTTAGAACTGAACTGTCTTGCATGGTGGTATTGTTTTACGGATTTATCTGAACTGACACCTTTACCAAATCCATAATATGTCGATAAAATCCTTCACTAAGTTCAGGAAGACATACAATAAGTCCCTATTTATTTTTTAGTTGAAAAAATGGGGTAAAAAAACAACCGGTGAGCTTTTAGGTCACCGGTTATTAATGCTTATTATCTTTTGATGTTGTGAAAGTTTACTCCTAAGATTGGTCTGAACTGGGATGGTTTGTTGTTTACAATACTTTTATCTTCCATTCTTTGATTTGACCTTTTTGAAGTCAAATTTAGATTTGGGGTTATTCTACCGTTGATAGCACTGGTTAAATTGTATTGACCATCCCTTCTAAGTTTAATCACATCTAAATTACCAACTTTGGATAAATCGGGAGTGCTAATTTTGTTCAATCTGTCCATTAGTATCAACCCTCTCTTAATCAAAAGAAATAAGCATTATTATATTAACCAGTCAAATAATTATTATACTATTAATTTTTTAAATTATTGTAATTATTAGTAAAAGGTTGTATAATTTAATGGATTTAGAAATTATCTACTGGAGGAATTATGAAAAAGATAATTGCACTACTGTGTGTTTTGTCAATAATAGCAGCGGCGTATCTTTATTTAAATAATTATATTGAAGAAAATTTAGAAGCTGTTGATTTGGGGGATGATTCTCCGATTGTTGTTGAAATTCCCGCAGGAAGCACAACTAATGACATTGCTGAAATTTTGTTTGAAAATAATTTAATTTCAAATATACGCGTATTTAAGTATTATGCTGAAAAGACAGGGTCAGATGCTAAATTAAAGGCCGGAACCTATATTCTTTCAAAAAGCATGAATGCTGATGAACTTTTGGAATCCCTTATAAAAGGAGGCTCATCAGGCAATACTTACAATATCACAGTGATAGAAGGTTTGACTAATGAAGATATGGCTCAGTCCTTGTCGGAGCAGACCGCTTTAAATTATGACAGATTTATTGAATTGATGGAATCTCCGGAAATTTTCAATCAAGATTTTGAATTCTTAAAAGATTCATCTGTTACAAATTTGCAGGGATACCTAATGCCTGATACTTACAACATTTATGTTGATTCAACGGAAGAAGATATTATTAGAGTTCTTTTAAAACAATTTGATAAATTTTATATTGATGAAATTAAACCAAGGATAGATAAAACAAACCTTACATTTGAAGAGGTTATAAATTTAGCAAGCATAGTTGAAAAGGAAGCTCTTTTGGATGAAGAAAGAGATGAAGTTGCAAAAGTTTTTTTAAACCGTCTTAGTATTAACATGAAGCTTCAATCCTGTGCGACCGTTAACTATGCAAACGGAGAGTGGAAGGAAAGACTTACCCTTGAGGATATTGAAATTGATTCACCATACAATACTTATATTGTGGAAGGACTGCCTCCAACTCCCATAAATTCACCCGGCAGAGTATCAATAATAGCTGTATTGGAGCCTGCAGATGTTGATTATTTATACTTTGTTGCAAAAGGAGACGGCTCTCATTATTTCTCAAACACATATGATGAGCATATAGATGCGGCTGAAGAGTATTTGAATTGAGGAGGTATACTTTGAATAATATTAACTCATCTTATATAAATGAATATATAAACAGCCTTATTATTGAAGATAGCGAAAAATTAAATAAATTCAGAGATTATTGCGAAAAAAGAAGTCTGCCTATCATCCATAAGGAGGTAGGCCAATTTATTAAATTAGTTATAAATCTTTTAAATGCAAAAAGTATAATTGAAATAGGTACCAATGTAGGTTATTCTTCAATATTTATGAGCAAGGTTATGAAAGATGAGGGTAAGGTTGTCACATTGGAGAGAAGTGAAAAATTTTATAATGAAGCATTAAAAAATATTACTGATTTTGGACTTGAAAAAAAAATAGAGGTTTATTTTGGAGATGCTGTTGATATATTGGACCAAGTAGAAGGGACTTTTGATATGGCTTTTATAGATGCAGCCAAAAGCTATTACAGGGTATTTTTTGACAAATGCTTAAAAATGATGAAGCCCGGAGGGATTATTCTTTCGGACAATGTATTATATCAAGGAATGATTGCATCGGATGAATTGGTAGTAAGAAGAAAGAAAACATTAGTAAGAAATTTAAGAAATTATTTAGAATATATATCTCATGACGAGAGATTTGTAACTTCGGTACTTCCCCTTGGGGATGGATTGGCAGTTACGCTGATTAAATAGGGATGGAACACACCGAAAACTTTGTTTTTTAAAGAATGTCGCTTTAATTGAAATAACCAGATAGAGAAAGAGGAGAAAGAATGTTGCCAAAATTATTAGCACCTGCCGGAAATTTAGACAAGTTAATAATGGCCGTACAATACGGAGCCGATGAAGTTTATTTTGCGGGAAAATCAATGGGAATGAGAGCAGGGAGCAAAAACTTCACTAAAGACGATTTAAAACAGGGAGTGGAGTATTGTCATAAATATGGAAGAAAAGCAAATATTACCGTTAATATAATTCCTCATAATGATGATTTAAAGGGTATAGAAGGATATTTGAAATATTTGCATAAAATCGGTACAGATGCACTGATTGTAGCTGACCCGGGAGTTGTGGAAATTGTAAAGCAAACAATTCCGGATATGAAAATTCATTTAAGCACCCAGGCAAATACAACAAACTATCACACAGCAAACTTCTGGTATAAACAGGGAGTAAACAGAATTGTGCTAGCCAGGGAGCTGACATTTGAGGAAATTGAAACTATTATAAAAAACACACCGGAAGATTTAGAATTTGAGACATTTGTACATGGAGCCATGTGCATATCCTATTCAGGCAGATGCCTCTTATCAAGCTTTATGACCGGCAGGTTTTCAAATAAGGGTGACTGCGCCCAATCCTGCAGATGGAAATACAACTTGGTTGAAGAGAAAAGACCCGGGGAGTATTATCCCATAGAAGAAACCGGTGAAGGTACTTTTATTATGAATTCCAAGGATTTATGCATGATAGAGCATTTGCAGAAATTCAAGGAGCTGGGAATAAAAGCGTTAAAAATTGAAGGTAGAAACAAAAGTGAATACTATACCGCTTTAACCGTCCGCTCTTACAGAAATGCATTGGATGAGCTGAAATATCCGGAAAGTGAAAGAAATACCGGATATTGGAAGGAAGAACTTGAAAAAACATCGCACAGGGATTTTTCCTATGGATTTTTCTTCGGTAATCCCTACAAGGATGGACAGTTGTATACCCATTCAAGCTATATAAGGACATATGATGTGGTTGGGATAATAAGGTCGTATGACGAGTCATCAAAGATTGCAACAGTGGAGCAGAGAAATAAATTTTCAGAAGGCGATATTTTGGAATGCTTTGGTCCTAAAGGAAAACACTTTGAATTAAAAGCAGAAAACTTAACAGATGAAAATAATAATAAAATAGATTCAGCACCCCATCCGCAGCAAACAGTAAAAATGTATATTGAAAAAAATGTAGAGCCATACTTTATTTTGAGAAAAAAACTGGAAGAATAAAATTAAATAAATGACAAGGGAACGGGGGCACTGTCATCTGAATGATGACAGCACCCCCGTCCCCTTGTCATCAATTTCCAACGTTGTTCACCAAGGCGTCATGGAGTTTTTTTAGAGCCTTCTTTTCGATTCTTGATACATAGGAGCGTGATATTCCAAGAAGTTTGGCAATTTCCCTCTGAGTTTTATGCTCTTTGTTTCTTATTCCGTAACGCATTTCAATAATAAATCTTTCTCTTTTTTGTAATGTTTTATCCAATATTTCATCCAGGGCTTTTATTTTTTCTTCTTTATCCAATCTGCCTACTATTTCTTCTCCTTCATATTTTATAATATCGATGAGATAAATATTATT
>DMWH01000230.1:13716-14261 GCA_003483345.1 Clostridiales bacterium
TTGTCGATGCATTTGGCAGCATAGGTGGCAAGTCTTATTCCTTTTTTTTCATCAAAAGTTGAAACAGCTTTAATTAGACCGATTGTTCCTATGGATATTAAATCCTCTTGGTCTATTCCTACTGTCTTATATTTTTTTATAACATGTGCCACAAGACGAAGATTTCTTTCTATAAGAATATTTCTTGCTTCTATATCGCCTTTATTTGCTCTTTCTATAAGGCATGCTTCTTCTTCCTTGGTTAAAGGATGTGGAAATGAGCTTCCGTTAGTTATGTAACCAAAAATAAATATTGATAGCGGTAATAAGATTTGTAGTAGCTCTTGTATCAAAATCACCCCCAAAGTTATACATTATATGCAAGATATTAAAAAAACTGTATGTACACTTTAAAAACTTTAAATAAAAGTAATATTTAACAGCATTTCTGCCATTAAATATTACACTTGTTTTTCTTACATTTCCTCATTCATAGGCGGGACAGTTCCATTTTCTCCTCCTCCACCGTCCATCGGGCAGTTCATACGTCTCATCAGTTCTCTTAA
>DMWH01000230.1:14325-19198 GCA_003483345.1 Clostridiales bacterium
GCATACCGGGCATTTGCGGCATCCCGGGCATTCCGGGAGTCGGTTGCATACCGGGCATTTGCGGCATCCCGGGCATTCCGGGAGTCGGCTGCATTCCGGGCATTTGCGGCATTCCGGGCATTCCGGGAGTCGGCTGCATACCGGGCATCATGGGTATTTCGGGTTGTGTCAACCATGGCGGTATTAAACTAGGAATCCCTTGTTGCGGAAACCTCGGCAGAGCAGGCATATCTCCGTCAATTTCTAAAGGCATTTCCGTTTCCGGAATGAATGGCCTTTGGAGCATATCGTCAGGCATCCCCGGCATTCTGGGCATTGTGTTTGCAAGATGCATTCTATTAGAATTTTTGTGCTCATTTATGCCCATTGGATTATAGTTATGGGGCAGTGAGTCGTAGTGGGGCATATTATTTCTATAATTATTCATACTATCCTCCATTAAATAAATTTCTCAGTATTAATATACGTTTGAAAAAAATATTAGTGAATTAAAAATAAAGAATTCTTTACTATTTTAATAAATTCATATAAACTATTAGTCAAAGGAAACAGGGTTGAGGAGAATATCTTTACTATGTTACAATAAAAGACGGGCGGAAAAAGCAATCTAAAATATTGATGAAAATTATGTATAATTATGGTATTATATAACAAGGAGATGAAAGTATGATAAATATATTACTTGTGACACATGGAGAGTTTGGTAAAGAATTATTGAAAAGCTCTGAAATGATTATAGGAGAAGTAGAAAATGCCAAAAGTATATCATTTAACCATGGTGACAGTTTTGAAACATTGTTAAAAAAGGTTGAAGAAAATATTAAAAATATATCTGATGATGAACTTATCGTATTTACGGATATGTACGGCGGAAGTCCTTACAATGCAGTAAATCGTGCAATGAAAAACAGAAATTTTTATCATATAACAGGTATAAACTTCCCCTTGTTTATCGATATTGCTGTTGCTCGCGATACATACAGCTTAGAGGAAATTGCAGAAAAAATAATTAAAAACGGGAAGAAGAGCATAGTGTTTGTCAATGAAAAGTTCTTATCAGACTGAGGTAGAAAATGAAAAATGTATTCGTTAGAATTGATGATAGATTGTTGCACGGACAGGTTGTTGTATCTTGGATACCTTACCTTAGAGCAAAAGAGGTTGTAATTGCGGATGATGAATATGCAAATGATGAATTTATTAGTGAACTCATAAAGAGTTCAGGGCCTGAAGGTGTTATAGTTCATGTGAAGACAATCGATGAAACGGCTGCTTATTTAAGCGATGACAATCAAAACAAGATACTGGTACTTCTCAGGAGTATTGAAGGTATAAAAAAATTAATAAAAAAAACAAAAATAAGCAGTATAAACATAGGTGGAGTGGGAGCAGCCCAGGGAAGAAAAAGATATTATAATTCCATTCATTTAAGTGACGATGAATTAAATATATTAAATGACATAGCAAATGACAATATATATGTTGAAATAAGAATCCTTCCAAAGGATAAGGCTATCATAATAAAAGGTAATTGACATGACTTTTTCTGATTATTGTTTACTTAGCATTTTTTATTTTTGGGCAAGCAGTACTGCATTTTCCGTAGGTATCGGTTATTATACAATATACAGGCCTATAATGGCAGGAATGGCTGCAGGTTTAATTCTTGCTGATATAAAAACAGGCATGTTGGCAGGCGCAGTAGTTAATATTATTTTTATTGACTTTATTTCTACCGGGGGTTCATTGAAAGGAGATCAATGTCTAACTGCTATATTGGCGGCAGCAGCTTCAATAATATTTAAGCTTAATCCTCTTGAAGCAGCAGCAGCAGCTTTTCCCTTCGGGTTTTTAGGGATATTGATATGGAAATACAGGTTGAAAATAAATAATATTTTTGTACATATTTACGAGAAGAAATATAAAGAGAACAAAGCTCCCGACATAAGTTTGTACAACGGACTTTTTCCGCAGCTGCTGTTATTTATGATGAGTTTGGCGGTTATTATAACGGCATTCTATTTAATGTTTTTATTCAATAAATTAATACATTTTAACAGTATTAGCGTATTGCTTTATTATATAGGGATAATACTGGTTATTTTTTCCGTTTCAAATGTTTTATACAAAATTAAGATTAAATATAATTATGCAATTTTTATTTCTGTTTTTTTGGCAGCCTTAGTATTAGATATGAGAGCATATATACTGTTTATTCTTATAGTATTGAGCCTTTTATATTTGTCAGAGAAGAAAGTGAGCATTGTCAGGAATAGTTTTAACGGTAAATTAAAAAGAGGAGACTTGGTTTATTCATGGTTTATATGGATGAATTATTCTCATTCATGCTACAGCTATGAAAGACTTATGGGATTAGCGTTTGCCCACAGTATGAAAAATATAATAAAAAAATTATATGCAGATGAACATGAAATAGCAGAGGCAATACACAATCACACTGAATTTTTTAATACTGAGCCTAATATGGGTACTCCAATACATGGATATATAATTTCATTGGAGGAAGAAAGAATGTTAAACAATCAAAGTTTTGAGGATATTTCCTACATAAAAAAAGGTATGATGGGAATATCGGCAGGATTGGGGGATTCTTTCACTCAGGCAATTTTGGCACCGCTTTTCATATCCATGTCTGTTATGCTTTGTTTAGACGGTAGTTTTTATTTGGCGTTTATACCTGTAATTATCCTGTCAGTCTTTATACTTTTTATTTCTTACAACGGTTTTATGAATGGTTACTTTCAGGGAAGAGAAAGTATGCTTCAAAGAATAAAAGATGTTAAACAAAGCAAGATAAAATTATATTTTCCTTATATTTTTTCGGGAATATTAGGATTTTCAATAAGCAAATTGCTTTTTAACAACATAAGACCCTATGAAGATATATTTACATTGAGTATTATTTTATTTGCAGCTGTTATTATGTTTATTAGAAAAAGGGGAGAGCAATGAAAAAAAAAGTTGGAATAATGGGCGGCTCTTTTGATCCTATACATATGGGACACTTAGTTGCAGCAAATGAAGCATTAAATATATATAAATTAGATGAAATTATTTTTATTCCGACAGGTGACCCGCCGCATAAAGATTATCCTAATGCTGAATCATTTCACAGATTGTTAATGGTTAATTTGGCAGTGCTGACTAATGACAAATTCAGTGTATCGGATATTGAAATTAAAAACCCGAGCAAAAGTTATACCTTGAGTACTTTAAGGGAATTACACAAGCTGTATAAAAACACAGAATTTTATTTTATAACCGGTACTGATGCTGTTTTAAATCTTCCAAGCTGGCACCAGCCTGAAGAAGTTCTAAAGCTTTGCAGGTTTATTGCAGCTACAAGACCGGGGATTAGTATTGAGGAAGTCAACACAAAGATAAATGAAATAAAAAGAATGTTTGGCGGAAATATAGAAATTTTACAGGTTCCCATGCTTCAAATATCTTCTTCCGATATAAGAAATAGGATCAAGATGGGTGTTTCCATAAAATATCTGTTACCTGATTCTGTGGAGCAATATATAATTAAGAACGGGTTATATAAAAAGGGGCAAGAAAAGTGAAGGATATCACATTATTTAGACAGCGGAGAGTAAAATGCATATTGAAGAAATGAAAAAAGAATTAAAAATTGAATTAGGTGAAAAGCTGTACCGCCACAGCATCGGTACAATGGAAGAAGCTGAAAAACTTGCTTCGGTTTATGGTTGTGATGTTTCAAAGGCAATAATTGCAGGATTATTGCATGACTGCGGAAAAAGAATATGCAGCGACAATTTGAAACATGCAAAAAAAAGTGCAGAGCTTGCCGGGGTAAAGTATGGAGTAAAAGACAATGATATACTCAATGCAATAATGTTTCATACAACGGGAAGAGTAAATATGTCTCTTTTGGAAAAAATAATATATATTGCAGATAAAATTGAGCCAAACAGGAATTATGAAGGTGTTGAAGAAATTAGAAATAAAGCATATACTAGACTTGATGAAGCAATAATAAAATCTTTGGAAAACACAATTGAATACGTTAAAAACAGGAATTTGGTTCTTGATATGGAATCAGTAAATACACTGAATTATTTAAAGGAGGGTAAATGATAGAAGTTCAAAAAAATATTGAAACTATTTTAAAAGCTTGCGATAATAAAAAAGCCTATAACTTTGTTGTTTTAAATGTGTCTAAAACCAGCTCGATTACGGATTACTTCATCATTTGCAGCGGGAACAACGAGAAACAGACAGTTGCAATTGCTGAAGAAGTGTTGGAAAAAGGAGCAAAGGAAGGAATAGATTTTTACTATAAGGAAGGTTTTGAAACCGGAAGATGGATTTTATTAGAAACTGATGACATTATTGTTCATATTTTTCACAAGGATGAAAGGGAAATTTATGACCTGGAATCTTTGTGGTATGATAACAATTCATTGGATGTTGAACAATATGGAATAAAAAATTGGAAATAGGAGGTAATTATGAATAGTGTTATTCATACTAACAATGCACCGGCGGCAGTAGGCCCTTATTCTCAAGGAATAAAAGCCGGCAACACAATATATGTTTCCGGACAGCTTGCAATAAATCCGGCAACAGGGGAGCTGTACAAGGGCGGTGACATTAAAGAAGAAACAAGAATGTCCTTAATGAATGTGAAAGCTATTTTGGAAGAAGCAGGAGCAACATTGAAGGATGTTGTTAAATGCACGGTATTTATCAAGGATATGAATCAATTCGGACTAATTAATGAAGCTTATGCTGAAGTATTCCAAGATACAAAACCGGCAAGAGTTTGTGTAGAAGTGGCCAGACTTCCTAAGGACGGAAATGTAGAAATTGATGCAATAGCAGTTGT
>DMWH01000230.1:19230-25085 GCA_003483345.1 Clostridiales bacterium
CCGTGAAGGAATGTATCTGTATTAAAAAAAGTTGCAGGAAACTGCAACTTTTAGTAATTATTGTATCTGCTTCGTCTTTTCTTTCTGTTGATACGAATTCTTATATCGTTGTAAATTTTTAAAAGCAATATTGAAACTGCAGCAAATAATATAAGAAAACCTACAAATTTGACAATTGTAAGAAAAATATTCCCTTGGCCTTCCTGTGCAGTACTTTTTACCGATATTGGAGAAATTAAATTCACGGCACCTATAACTTTATTGTCAAGTGTATATTCAATTTTCCCGATTACACTGTTTTTTTCAATAGGCAGAGTTATATCGTCTATATATACATTTGATTTAATATCATCAAGTGTGTCTTTTTTGATAAGGGCAGTCAAATCACTTTCAGTAATCAAAGATATTTCCTTAGAATCTCCGTTGGGAATTTTTATATTTTTTATAAAGGTATTTTTGCCAACCAATGTGGCAGATTCATATTCTTCAAACCCATAATTAAAAAGATTATGAGCATCTTGATACATTTCAAGAGAAATCCCCTTCATTGTAACTGCAATAAGATCTGTCCCGTCCTTTTTTGCAGTTGCGACTAAACAGTTTCCGGCTTGAGGAGTGTAGCCTGTCTTTGCTCCCGTGGCATATTCATAGTAAGGGCTTATATATGCACCATCTACATAAATTTGATTGTAACTTGTATTATATATTAATTTATTCAAGGTTGTAAAATATCTTGGCTCATCCTTTTTATTGGTTGTCTGTATTTCATACTTCGTTGTTGATACAATTTTTCTGAAAGTGTCATTTTCCATTGCATACTTGGTTATTAAGGCTAAGTCGGCTGCGGTTGAGTAATGATTTGTATCGTGAAGCCCGTGAGGATTTGTAAAATTAGTATTATATGCTCCTAATTCTTTTGCTTTTTGATTCATCATTTTTACAAAATTCTCCAAGCTTCCTCCATAGTGCTTTGCAATTACAGAAGCTGCATCATTTGCCGAAGGCAGCATCAATGCATACAGTAAATCTTTTAATGTCAGAATTTCTCCGGGCTCCAATGCTATGTGGCTTCCTTCGATTTCAAAGGGAGTATCATCATCCACAGTAATAACATCAGTTAACTCTCCTAATTCTATGGCGAGGATTGCCGTCATAATCTTGGTTAAACTTGCCGGATACATTTTTTTGTCCGCGTTTTTTTGCGCCAAAATAGTGCCGGAGGATGCATCGATTAAAACTGCTGATTCGCTGAGTATTGCAGGTGTCGCATATACAATGTTGAAATTAACCAACAAACACATAAAGACTAATATGTAGAATGCTATTCGTTTTTTCATTTGTAACTCCTTGTTTATATTGTATGGATATACCTTCATTAAGGGTAAGTCTTTGGGGTCAAGCTATGAAGGAATGTCCCCAAAACAGGTGTCACCTTTACAGGATAGTCTAAGGGGCAAGAGGAATGTCCCCGATTGGGATATTTATGGTTATCGATTGCCCCATATAAATCAAATAATAGTATAGCAGAAAAATTAATATTTGTAATCAAAAATTTTGATTTTTTAGATTAATAATGTATAATATAGAAAAGGGTAGCTACACGCAAATGAAGGGGATATATTTATAATACTGGGGGGAATTATGAACAACAGCATCTATAAGAAAGGACTTGCCGTTGTTTTAATCATTGTTATAATTATTATGGCTGTTTTGGGAATTAAACTTTCCGGCAAGGAAAAAGAAGTTTTTTTTACAGACTATTCAAATACAAATGAAGAAAATGAAGAACCAAAAGAAGCAAAAGGGTATATTTTTGTTGACATTGACGGAGCCGTGGTTAGTCCCGGGGTTTATAAGTTAATTGAAGGAAGCAGGGTTATTGATGCAATTAATTTAGCAGGAGGCCTTAAGGAAAAAGCATTTACGCAAAATTTAAACAAGGCGAGGAAACTGGTTGATGGAGAAAAGATTTACATATATTTAGAAGGCGATGAGGAAGCCGAAAGATTACATCCCAATAATCTGATTAATCTCAACACTGCTTCAGTTGATGTTTTAATGTCTCTTCCCGGAATCGGAGAAGTTTATGCAAATAGAATTATTGATTACAGAAATAAAAAACAATTCAGTTCCATTGAAGAAATTAAAAATATCGAAGGAATCGGAGATAAAACTTTTGAAAAGTTAAAAGAATTAATAACGGTAAACTAAAATATTTATGACAAACGTTTATATTATGATAAGTAACCGGTTTGATAAATTAAAATAGGAGAGAAAAATGGATGCTAATAAGTATTATAGGAACATTCCTAAGGTAGATTCAATAATGGAAAATGAAAAAATTAAGGAATTATTAAAAATTACAAGCAGAGAATCGGTTTTGGAATGTGCAAGAAGAGCTACTGAAGAGTTAAGAATGCTTATTAATGACAACCCAAATAATGAAGAGAAAATAAATGTGGAAATAAAAAATATTATAAATAAAATTACTTTACTGGTACATAATCTGCTCGCCTTTAATATGAAAAAAGTTGTAAACGGAACCGGGACAATTCTTCATACTAATTTGGGCAGAGCACCGATATCAATAGAAGCTGCTAAAAGAGCTATGGATATTGTAACCGGATATTCAAATCTTGAATTTGATTTAGAATTAGGGAAAAGAGGCTCCAGATACTCACATTTTGAAAAAATAATCTCGAAAATTACCGGGGCAGAGGCAGTAATGGCGGTAAATAACAACGCAGCTGCAGTTCTTTTGATTTTGTCTGCATTGGCTAAGGATAAGGAAGTAATTGTATCAAGAGGAGAATTGGTAGAAATAGGAGGCTCCTTTAGAATACCGGATGTAATGAAGCAAAGCGGCGTGAATTTAATTGAAGTGGGTACCACAAATAAAACTCGCTTACATGATTATGAAGAGAAAATTTCTTCCGAAACTGCAGCTTTATTAAAGGTGCATACCAGCAATTATAAAATTGTAGGTTTTACGGAAAGTGTTTCAGTCGAAGAATTGTCCGATTTAGGTAAAAAATATAATATTCCTGTCATTGAAGATATCGGGAGCGGAGTGTTGGCTGATTTAAGCGGTTACGGTTTAACATATGAGCCCACGGTACAAAACTCAATAAAGGCAGGAGTTGACATAGTATGTTTCAGCGGCGACAAACTATTGGGTGGTCCTCAGGCAGGCATTATTGCAGGGAAAAAACAATATATAGATAAAATAAAAAAACATCCTTTAAATAGGGCCTTGAGAATCGACAAATTTACGGCGGCAGTATTAGAAAGTATATTTCATGAGTATATTGACGAAAAAAGAGCAGTAGAAAACATCCCTGTATTAAAAATGATAAACATGAATATCGAAGACTTAAAAGTACGTGCAGAAAAGCTTTTGGCTAAGCTTGAAGATATGTTTGAGTATTTGGATATTGGAATAGAAGAATGTTTGTCTCAAATAGGAGGGGGAGCACTTCCTTTAGAAAGAATGAAAAGCTATGCTGTTTCCATAAAACCAAAAACAATGAGCAGTGCAAAATTTGAAAGAAAATTAAGAAATTCTGAGGTTCCGATTATAGGAAGAGTTGTAAATGATACTTTCTATATAGATTTACGAACTGTATTAGAAGGTGAAGAGCAGATAATTTATGACGAGATTAAGAATTTATTCAAATAATACTCTGGAGGTATTATGAGAAATATTATTATTGGTACAGCCGGACATATAGACCATGGTAAAACCACATTAATTAAAGCATTAACCGGAAGAGAAACGGACAGATGGGAAGAAGAAAAGAGAAGGGGAATAACCATTGATTTAGGATTTACTTATTTTGACCTTCCCGATGGTAACAAGGCCGGTATAATAGATGTGCCGGGTCATGAGAAATTTATTAAAAACATGCTTGCCGGAGTAGTGGGAATGGACATGGTGCTTTTGGTTATTGCAGCCGATGAAGGAATTATGCCGCAGACCACTGAGCATTTAAATATTTTAAACTTGTTAGGCGTGGAAAATGGAATTGTTGTTATTACTAAATGCGATATTGTTGATGAAGAATGGATAAGCCTTGTTAAGGAAGATATAACTGAAGCCATCAGCACTACATTTTTGGAAGGAGCACCGATAGTTGAAGTATCATCCAAAACAGGTCAAGGCATAGAAAAGCTTATTCAAGAAATCATTAATATTGCCGATAAGGCAGTAAAGGAAAGAGAATTAAACACAATTCCAAGGCTTCCCATAGACAGAGTTTTTTCCATACAAGGTTTTGGCACTGTAATAACAGGAACTTTGATTACAGGTATACTAAAAAAGGGAGAAGAAGTAGAAATTTATCCTGTTAATAAAATTTGCAGGATAAGAAATATTCAGGTTCATTCCTCTGATGTGGAAAAGGCTTATGCCGGTCAAAGAACCGCAATAAACTTGTCAAATGTTAAAAAGGATGAAATTTACAGGGGATGTGTTATTGCTCCTGTTAATTCAATGAAAAATACCATGATGCTGGATGTTAAGCTTAATTTGCTAAAAAGCTCCAAGCGTGTGGTAATAAACCGTTCAAGACTTCATCTTTACACCGGAACCAGCGAAATTCTCACAAGAGTAGTGCTTCTCGACAGAGATGAATTAACTCCGGGAGAAAGCTGCTATGTTCAGCTCAGATTAGAAGAAGAAATTGCCGTGAGAAGGAGAGACAAATTTATTGTAAGGTTTTATTCTCCTTTAGAAACAATCGGAGGAGGAGAAATTATCGAGCCTTTGCCTTTAAAAAGAAAAAGATTTGATGAGAACCTTATCGAAGAGCTTAAAATTAAAGAAAAGGGAACAGGTGCCGATGTTATAGAAAAAATAATTAAGGACACAAAGTATTTACTCTCTGTTTCGGGTTTGGCAAAAACAACTGCCCTGACAGAAACAGAAGTTCAAGACAATATTGAAATATTGGAACAGGAAGAAAAAATAACTCTATTCAAAGTGAAGAATGACATGTATGTATGGCATAAAAGCTTTGAAATCGAAATTGAAGAAAAATTAGAAAAATATTTGTTTAATTATCATAAAGAAAACAAATATGCAACAGGAGCAAAGAAATCTGAAATTAAAAGCAAATTTTTCCCCAATCTTAAACAATTATTGTTTGATGTAATCATTCAGGCTTTTGTAGAAAAGGGTTTAATAAAACAAAGTGATGAATTTATATCACTTAATTATTTTACAATTGAATATGATGAGGATTACAGAAAGATTAAAGAAAGGGCACTGAAGATTTTAGATGAAGTTAAGTTCGAATTATTGAAAATCGATGAACTGGCAGAAAAAATTAACCATCCCATGACAGATGATGTTCTTTCTTTAATGTTAACAGAAAAGGATTTAGTAAGAATAAATGATTTGGTTACAACAAGAGAATTATATGAAGAAGCAAAAAACATATTAGTTGAATTTTTAAATAAAAACAAAAAAATAAGTGCAGCTCAGTACAGGGATTTGATTAATACCAACAGGAAGACTGCAATAGCTCTTTTGGAACACTTCGATATGTTAAAACTTACAAAAAGAATAGAAAATGATAGAATACTACTAAATTTGACATAAAATTAATATTTTTCTTGACAAAATAAGTTTTTTTATGTAAGATTATTAAAAGTTTAATTTTTTGTAACAATCAAATTTAAGGAGCGTAATAAATGAAAGTCTTGATTGTTGATGATGAACTTTTAACCATTAAGAATCTTAAATATAGTTTCGAGCAGGATAATTATGAAGTGGAATCTACCGGTGACAGCAATGAAGCTTTAAAAAAAATTACAACGACTGATTACGATATTATAATACTTGATTTAGTGCT
>DMWH01000230.1:25197-31181 GCA_003483345.1 Clostridiales bacterium
GGTACGAGCCAAAAAGCAAATGAACAGACTTTGGTGGTGGATGATTTTATAATTAATGCCTTAGGCAGGAAAGTAAGTCTTCATAAGCAGGAAATAAATCTTACCGCGAAAGAATTTGATTTGTTGCTTTTATTAATAACAAACCCCGGGAAAGTATTTTCCAGGGAGGAACTTTTAGAAATAATATGGGGTTATGAATACTACGGTGATTTGAGAACCGTTGATGTCCATGTTAGAAGATTGAGGGAAAAAATAGAAACGAAAAACAAGGCATATGAGTATATACTCACAAAATGGGGAGTAGGATATTATTTTAGAAACAGGAATTAAATGTCCTCGTACTGCCCATACTGCTGCATATTATGCAGCTTTTTTTAATTCAGTCATTACGATAGTAAAATCAGCTTGAATTTATCAGGTGGATATGGTAATATATTTGTGATGGGGATAGATAGGTGCTGGTGTGCCTCCTGGTCTTCAAAATCAGTTGCGGGGCGGAATCGTCCTGGGTGGGTTCAATTCCCACATATTCCCGCCAAATTAAGGAGATAAATTATGCCTAATTGTGTTTTGGTATGTGTAACAAGACAGAAAACAAGCGAAAAATTGATAAAAAAAGGAGTGGAACTGATAAAAGGAGAAGCTGGCAGCTGTTTAAATGTTATACATGTTGTAAATGAAAATGACAAGTTTTTATATGGTTTAAGCGACGGGGATGCGTTAGAATATTTATTTGAAATTACTAAAGATGTGGGTGCTGCTAATCTAGTCGTTAGAAGATCCAAGGATGTAATAAAGACAATAGTAGAATATGCAGAAGAAATAAATTGCACTCATATTGTATTGGGCCACTCGAACAATCCGTCAAACAATTTTATCGCTAAGCTGCAGAGGAAGCTTCCTAACGTTGAGTTCGTAATATAGGATACAAATATGGGCAGAATTTTATATATAATAAAATTTCTATTTGATAAAAATATTCCCATAAGGGAAAAGTGGTGGGTTATAATACCTATTATTTACATATTGAGCCCTGCGGATTTGATACCTTTTCCAATATTGGGGCTCGGAATAGTAGACGATTTGGTAATGCTTGGATTTTTATTAACAATAGTCTATGATAAAACCAAGAAATATTATTTTGATAAAAGACATGAAGACAAAGATATTATAGAAAATGTTGAATATGAAATTGACGAGGATGAGGAGAAATAACTCATCCTTATTTATTTGTAAAATAATACAAAAATGTCTTTATTTTTGTCGAAATACTTGTTAATATATAGTTAATAATATTTGGAGGTCTGTATATGAATAATAATTACAAGATTATCCGTACAATTTATGAAAATGCTTTTCAAAGAATTTTAGAATGCAAAGACGATGATACGGGTGCAATTTTCTACTCCAATATAATAACAAGCAAAAAGGTTATAAATTTAATAAACATAAACGATTTAAAAAAGATTAAATCCAATATATTAGAGTGCTACAATACAGAGGATAGAATTTATATATTTACAAAATCTTTAGAAACAGATTGCAGAAAGTTAACAGATTTAGCAAACAGTAACCTCACCATGAAACAACAGTTCAATCTTGCAGAAAAGTCAATAAATTTAGCCTCAAATATTTACAATATGACCGATGTAGTACAGCAGAAAATTTTGGATATAGACCGATTGTTCATCGATGATAATAATGATTTGATTGTTGACTGCAATCTGATATTTGAGCAGGAATATGATATAGCAGACAATGAAACATTTAAAAGATTGGGCAATATTATACATATGATTTTTTCCGGAATAGAAATTATTGATTATAACATATCCGACTCAATACCTCCTGACATATTGAAAATAATAGTAAGATGCCTTACAAGAGAATATGTTTTTCCAAACGATGCTTTGGTGGAATTAAAAAGGTCGCCTATTTTTAATATGCTTTTTGGAGAAGAAATTATTAATAATACTGTGGATATTGAACAACCTGAGGAACCGTCTCTTGTAATACACAATGAAGAATCGGACGATTATCTCAATATTTATTTGGAAGATAATCAACCAGCTAAAAAGAAAGCACTTATAAATAAAGATATCAAAAGAGCCGCTGTATCATTGCTTACAGTTGTTATGGTACTTCTTTTGGGTAATTTTATAATAAAAAAATTCAATAAAAATGATGAGGCCGAAGCAATTAACAACGTTAAACCACCTTTGCAGGAGGCACCTTCAGAAACACCGGTTGAAGAAGAACCTGTTTACGAGTCAACAGATATTCATTTCAGTGAAGAGCTGTTGGAGAGCATCGGATATGAAGGAGCAAANNGCACTGTTTGCAGCTGTTGATTTCAAAGATGATAATTTCAACTATATGCTTATGAAACAAATAGGGGTTTCAGGAAAAATCAAATCACAATATGATACTCAAGCTCGGGTAGTTTTTGAAGCATATAAAGATGGTGTTATAAAGTCAAATTTTCATTCATTGGTTAATATATATGATGATATATGGTCACAGTTTACAGTACCTATTAATGTAACGGAAGCTGATGTCTTGTATATTTATTTGGAATATGAGGGTGAAAATAAAGTGTGGATTGATTCCTTGTTTATTGACGTAATCAAATAATTAATCAAACTGACTATTGGAACGACCCGGTCGTTCTTTTTTTTACAAAATTATTAATGTTTACTGAACTTTTTCTTAAGTTTATACGTCTAATATATGGACTGATGTGTAAAAGAGAGGTGGAAGATGGATATAATCAGAATGCAAGGTGTTTCAAAAATTTATAAATCAGGTCAAATTCAAGTGGAAGCTTTAAAAAACATTTCCTTCAATATTAAAGAAAAAGAATTTGTTTCAATTATGGGACCTTCCGGCTCGGGAAAATCAACACTGTTAAACTTAGTGGGATGCTTAGACCATCCTACAAGCGGAACATATGAATTAGCAGGAAATCAGGTTGACAAATTAAGCGATTCTAAAATGTCAGATGTAAGGAACCAATTTATCGGATTTGTATTTCAAAGCTTTCATTTGCTGCCAAGGATGACTGCAATAAAAAATGTTGAAATTCCTTTAATATATAGGGGAATGAGCGATAAAAAACGAAGAGAGCTGGCCGAAAATGCATTGGAGCTGGTAGGACTGAAGGACAGAATGACACATTTGCCTGCTCAATTGTCGGGCGGCCAGCAGCAAAGGGTAGCTATAGCCAGGGCTATCGTAGGAAATCCGTCAATTATATTAGCGGATGAGCCTACAGGAGCATTAGATTCAAAATCAGGCGAATTGATTATGGAATTATTTGTAGAATTAAATGAAAAAAACTCAATGACCGTCGTTCAGGTAACTCACGAAGAATTTATTGCAGAATACGGCTCAAGAATCATAAGACTTGTGGATGGTCAAATAGTATCTGATGATGTAGTGGAGGTTAAAAATGTATAAAAAAATTATATCGATAGCAATAGTATTAGGATTAGTATTTTTCGGCGGATATTTAACGGCAAAGTGGCTTATTCCTAAAGATACGGAAGCATCTGCAGGTCCAAGATATTCAACAAAGGCAGTTGAAAGAGGAGATATAAAACAAGGAGTTAATTTATCAGGGCAGCTTAGCGGTAACTGGGGAGGCTCAATAACAGCACCAAGACCTGAAGGTATAACTGATTCAAACGGTATGAGCGTATCGGTAACATATACTGTTGAAGAAGTGTTTGTTGAGCCTAACCAAATGATTAAAAAGGGAGATAATTTAGTTCGTTTATCTGCCGTAAACTTAGGTGACATTTTGACTGAATTGACCGACAGCATTCAAAAGAAACAGGAAGATATTCAGGCAAAAATATCTAACTTAGAAAAAATATTAAATAAGGATGTTACAGATATAAGTCAGGTTAATGCTTATGATGGAATAGTATTTAGAGCACCTATTCGAGGACGAATTACAGAACTTTCGGTTGAAGAGGGTGAAAAGGTAGAAAACTTCAATATTGCTACTATTGTTGATGACAGTATGGTGAAAATTTCTTTCAAAGTTAATACATATGAGTTTGAAAGTTTGAAGGAAGGTCAAAAAGTATTGCTGCAGTATAGAAAGACAACGGAACATGGCTCCCAGCTTGCTTTTGACGGTTTCTACCCCGGGACTATAAAAAAATTGAACAAGAATAAGGTGCCCAACGGTATGACATATGTACATACAGGTACAATTGAAGCTGAAAACCCCGGTCTTGTACAACCCGGAATGACTGTTTCTATTTATACCGAAAACAATGGAATTCCTGTAACTGCCTTATCATATACAGGAGAAGTAAACTCATTCGTAAATGAAAAGAAAGTAACTTATTCTTATCTTCATGGCGGTGAAAATTCTAATGTAATTGCTACTGAAGTTTATGTAAGCACAAATGAATTTGTTGAAGAAGGAGACCTGCTTGTCCGTATAGCTGGAAGTGATGTAACTCAACTTATTCAAAATGATATAGATGAAATAACGAATGCATACAAAGAAATAGAAAATATTTACAGAAGAATAGATAAAATATCCGAGCTTACATCAAAGTTAATGGTTACGGCTCCCACAGACGGAATGGTTGCTTACGTTAATTACAGAGTCGGTGACCAGATAACAGCAAACGAGCAAAGCGATCAGTGGTCCTTGATGCTGATGGATGTGTATAATACTGATGAAATGTATATCTACACAAATGCTTCGGATTTGGATGTTCTTTACATAGCTCAGGATGCGCCTGTTATAGTAACGGTTGATGCACTTCCCGGAGAAACTTTCGATGGCAAAGTAATGAGATTGGATTCCTATACGGATTACAGAACCGGAGAAACCGTATATAACGTGCAAATAAAAGTCGAGGGGCGAGAAGGATTAAGGCCAGGTATGAATACAAACTGTTTTGTAGACTCCGGAGAATCTTTAGATACACTTTTAATACCGATTGAAGCTGTCTTTGAAGAAAACGGCAAACAAAAAGTTGAAATTCTTAAGGAAGATAACCAGGTAGAGGTAGTTGAAATTGAAACAGGTTTAATGAATGATATGTATGTTGAGGTCCTAAGCGGATTAGAAGAAGGGCAGCTTGTTGTTACCGGCAGCACTAAAGATTTGATGCCCAGTCAGTCTGTGCCTGAGAGTGATATAATACTTCCCGGTACAAACAAATAAGGGGTGATGATAATGCAAGCAAGAGGGAATATTTCTAACCTGTTTGTAAGGTTGAAATTTTCTGCCATGATGGCATTAGACGGAATAACATCAAATTTGCTTAGAACATTTTTAACAGTCCTTGGTATTTCCATCGGTGTTGCAGCTGTAATCAGCTTAATGGGCATCGGTGAAGGTGCAAGAAGATCTATAGTTGCTCAATTTGAAAGCTTGGGTGAAAATGTTATTGTTATTAAATCAAATGCTGATAATGTAAAATTTGAAATAGAAGAAGCAGAAATACTGCCGGAAAGAGTAACCGGAATTGAATATGCAACTCCGGTCATATATACGGAAGACACACCTGTAAGGTGGCGAAGAGATGAAAGTGAAATGAATATTGTGGGAGTAAATGAAAGTTATCCACAAATAAAGGACCACCCCGTAATCAGCGGAAACTTTTTTTCATCCCTTCATGTAAAACAAAGGTCTCCGGTTGTGGTTTTGGGCTATAATGTTGCTAAGTCGCTTTTAAATGGCAGAAGTCCGGTTGGCTATACCATGAAAATTGACGGTATAAACTACAGAATAATAGGAGTTCTGGGAGAAAAAGGAGAAGGTAAGGGAGACGGAATCGATGATAAAATTGTAATACCCTATACTTCTGCTATGAAAATAGCAAAAACAAAAGATATATTAGAAATATGGGCAAAATCCAACAGTGCCGAAGATGCGGAACTTGCAATGGTTCAGCTTGGAAGAATATATAAAAGGAAAGTCGGTTTAGGAAGCAATATTAAACCAAGTACCG
>DMWH01000230.1:31220-31755 GCA_003483345.1 Clostridiales bacterium
TTTGAAAAGGGTGAAGAGCCGCTTACAATTACTAGTTTAAATAATTTAGTAAAGGAAGCTGACCAGGCAAACAGAATAATGACAGTACTACTTGGAGGTATTGCGGCTGTATCGCTTCTGGTAGGCGGTATAGGAATTATGAACATAATGCTTGTGGCAGTGACGGAAAGAACAAGCGAGATAGGAGTAAGAAGAGCCTTAGGAGCTAAGAAGGAAGATTTATTAATACAGTTTTTATTGGAAGCTGTCTATGTAAGCATAATCGGATGTGTTGCAGGAATTGTTCTTGGTGCTTGGGCAATAAGTATTGTGGCAAAATACGGACTTTCTGCAGTTGTAAGTCTTGATTCGATCAGAATAGCAGTATTTGTTGCACTGACTTCCGGACTTTTGTTCGGTGTATATCCTGCAATAAATGCTTCAAATTTACCGCCGGTTGAAGCATTGAAAAGACAGTAAGAACGTTTGGTGACATGCTTTTCTCGGTGCCAGGCACCATGGCGGTGCCTGGCACCAATGTCTATGAGGTTTTAAT
>DMWH01000210.1:0-3039 GCA_003483345.1 Clostridiales bacterium
AAGGGAATGATTGGCAAGGGTATCAGGAACCAACAAGTGGTTGATTCGATAATTAAGTACAATGCAGTATATTTTGCAGCTATCGGAGGTGCGGGAGCACTTCTTGCAGAAGCAATAAAAGAAGCAGAAGTAATTGCATTTCCCGATTTAGGAGCAGAAGCAATATATAAATTGAGAGTAGAAAATTTTCCTGTTACTGTGATAATTGACAATAAAGGAAATGACTTATATAAATTAGGGAAAGAAAAGTACAAAATAGTTTAAAATTTAGAAGCAAGACTGTTGAAAAAGCTTTCGGAGGAAAAATGAATTTAAAAGTTGTTCTTAAAATACTTGGAACTGTTTTGTTTTGGGAATCGGTATTAATGGTTCCGCCTCTTATTATTTCAGTAATAGATAACAGTTATGACAGAGATGCATTTATTGTTACAATTGTTTTAGTGGGATTTATAGGACTTATGCTGAAAAGTATTAAGGTTACCGTGAATATCAGAAAACGTGAAGCTTATGCTTCAGTAGCGCTGAGCTGGCTTTTAATGTCTTTATTCGGAGCTCTGCCATACTTCATCAGCGGTACTACACCCAATTATATAGATGCTTTGTTTGAAACTGCTTCCGGGTTTACGACTACAGGAGCAACTATATTTACAAATGTAGAAATTCTCCCCCGAAGCATATTGTTTTGGAGGAGTTTTACCCTTTGGATTGGAGGAATGGGAGTTTTGGTGTTCACCTTGGCATTAGCACCTTCACTGGGGGCACGCTCAATATTTTTGATGCGGGCTGAATTTCCGGGACCCTCTTCCGGGAAATTAGTTCCAAAGCTTTCAGATACAGCAAAAATACTGTATATTATATATGCAATAATGACGGGAGTTACAATATTTTTATTTTTGTTAGGCGGCATGCCCATATTCGATGCATTTATTCATGCATTCGGAACTGCAGGTACCGGCGGTTTATCACTGAAAGCAAGCGGCTTAGGATATTACGGCAGTTCGTTTTTAGAATGGACAACCCTGGTATTAATGTTTTTATTCGGAATTAATTTTTCTATTTACTATGGAGCAATGAAGGGCAACTGGAAAACTATCAAAAATGAGGAATTGATATATTATTTTATATTAGTTATTTTAGCTGTATTCTTAATATTCATAAATATATTGCCTGTTTATAATTATTCTATATCTGATTCCATAAGAAACTCTGCCTTCCACGTAACTTCAATAATTACTACTACCGGTTTTGCAACAACTGACATAAACATGTGGCCCTTGTTGTCCAAGATGGTCTTGCTGATATTGATGGTTACCGGTGCCTGCTCCGGCTCAACAACAGGCGGTTTAAAAATGATACGTGTAATAATACTGTTTAAATCAGTTATAAGAGGTATTAATCATACCATACATCCAAGTTCTGTCAGCAAGATAAAAATAGGCGGTAAGACAGTTGATGATGAAGTAGTAGATAGTACACTGATTTTCTTCTTTACATATATATTAATTTTATTTGTTTCGGCTACGATACTGTCATTGGATAATTTTGACTTTATGACAACATTTTCGGCTGCTTTGACATCCATAAGCAACTTAGGCTCAGGATTTGGTCTGATTGGACCTTTGGGAAACTTTGCAGGATTTTCAAACTTAAGCAAGTTTACAATGACCTTGTGCATGATAATAGGAAGATTGGAAGTGCTGCCGGTAATAGCATTATTCTCTCCAACTATGTGGAAGAAGCAATAATTATTGTTAATAATTACCTCTGATAAGGGAACAAATCTTGCTCTGTTAAATAAAATAGAGTGAGATTATTTATTTAGGGAGGTTATTATGAACAGATATCCATATATGGATTTTCTTCCAATATATCCGGAATATATTTTAGCTCAGCAGCAAGAAAATACTAGTGAAATTATGCGAACCATCCGCTCAGAACACAGTGATGTCTACTCAGAACTGCAGAGGATGGGGTTAAATAGAAATCTTGCTGATTTACTGATAACTTTTATTGTTAACTTCACAATAAGGCAAGAGAGAAATCTACAGCCGAGTCAGATATATGACAGATTCAGAAATCAAGCTCCATGGTTTAACTTAATATTAAGGCAAACTAATATTCGAGGCAGTGAAATTGACAGAATTTTATTGCGCATTATTGAGATTATACTAAATATTATCAGGAACGACACAAGACCGCCGGTACCGGGTAGGGGATGGTCAAGTTGGGAAAGCTTGGGAGGAGTATTGACAACTGCACCTGCCGCAGCTTCCTGGCAGCCTAACCGACTGGATGTATTTGCAGGAGGAACCGACAACAGCCTTTATCATATATGGTGGGACGGTCGCAGATGGAGCAACTGGGAAAGCTTGGGAGGTATTTTGACTTCGGCACCTGCAGCAGTATCCTGGGGACCAAATCGTATTGATGTATTTGTAAGAGGAACCGATAATGCATTGTGGCATATATGGTGGGACGGCAACAGATGGAGCAGCTGGGAAAGCCTTGGAGGAATGCTGACATCATCACCGGGCGTTTCTTCATGGCAGCCAAACAGACTCGATGTATTTGTAAGAGGAACGGACAACGCATTGTGGCATATATGGTGGGACGGCAACAGATGGAGCAGTTGGGAAAGCCTTGGAGGAAGCCTCACATCCGGTCCTGCGGCAGTATCCTGGGGACCAAATCGCATAGATGTATTTGCCAGGGGAACTGATAATGCATTGTGGCATATATGGTGGGACGGCCGCAGCTGGAGCAGCTGGGAGAGTCTTGGAGGAGTGCTTAGCTCGGGACCTTCAGTTTCTTCCAAAAGACCGAATCATCTTGATGTATTTGTAAGAGGAACAAATAATGCTCTGTATAAAAGAACCTGGAACGGGTCACGCTGGGAAGATTGGGAAAACCTTGGAGGAAATATAGATTCGGAGCCTGCAGCAGTATCCTGGGGACCAAACAGAACTGATGTATTTGCCAGAGGACCAAGAAGAGATTTGATACACACTTTTGAAGGAAGATAATGTACTATTGAAATTC
>DMWH01000210.1:3135-4155 GCA_003483345.1 Clostridiales bacterium
CACCAGATATTTCCTTCTTCATCCACCTCAAGATAATTAATAAAAAACCCGGAACCTTTACCTATTGTTCCTAAAATTTCTCCATCCATTGATGGAGCATCTCTAAGATTTGCTGTATCTACGGTAATATATTGATATGTATGTTGAATATCAAGAGCCTTAGCGTAAGCTTCATCTATCTTTCTTTTCAATTCTTCTTTTTTTTGTTTTTCCTCAAATTCTGTTTTCTGCAACTGCAGTTTTTCGTCTAATTCCTGCTTATCTATTTTACGGAATGTTTTTCCGTTAATTTCAATTTCATTCTCGTTAATATAATGCAGAGAATTAAAATTTTCAAATCTGCTGTTTGGATAAGTACCAAAATACAAATCTGAAACATCATAACCTTCTATATTTCGAGTTGTAAGTTCCGCAGGCCATGTCCATTCTATCTCACCGTTATCATAAATATTTATGTTTCTATCGCTTGTAAATTCGATTAGAATGGTTTCTTCATTTTCATAAGCATGCCATATTCCCATTATATCATCAAGTATGAGAGTTTTTCTAAAAATAAGGCTATTTGAGAAATAAATATCATTATAATCCCTTACATTATCAATTGCTACGGCTTCTTCATTATCAAATATTTTAAGGTACATCTTATAGTCATTGGTACAATACGATAAGCTCTTCTCATATTCAGATACCTTGAAACTCTGAATATCTGAAGCAAGCTTAACTTTTTCCTCACCGTATTTCTTCATGTATAGCTCTGACTCATCGGTGCTATATATAACGGTACCATCACTTAAGGCAACAAATTCATAATATTCATCCGTGACCTTTTCCTTTTCGTTTTTATCCGGTTTTATATAAACTATATCATCAATTGCGTATATTATGTATTCATTTCCGGATTGAAACCATTTAATATCTCCTGCTATTTTTTCCTTATCCTGATTGTTTAATTCTGCCTTCAGCAGATTATAATCTTCATTTAGAAAGTATATTTGTTTACCATCATTTACTACTTCGTAA
>DMWH01000214.1 GCA_003483345.1 Clostridiales bacterium
AAGCAATAGTATAGGGAGTACCAAAGCAAACTCAACCATTGCTTGACCATTCTCTTTTTTTAAATGCTTAAGTTTCATAATTTTACCCCCCATTGTGGTAAAAGCACCGTCCCGACCATGCGGACGAGCCGGTGCTTTTTGTTGGTTTTCTGGCTAATTACGGTGTAGTTGTACCTTCCAATTCACCTGCAATTTCCTCGAATGTACCTTTTGCATTGTCGCCAATTAATTTAACAGCAGCAATTACTACCACTGCAATCAATGCAAGTATCAAGCCATACTCAACCATTCCTTGACCACTTTCCTCGTTTTTTAACCAACTAAATAATTTTTTCATTTTGACCCCCTTGTTTAATTTATTTATATTTTGATATAAAATATCATAATATACAATTTTTTGCGGTGTCATCCTTTGAGATTCTTCACCTTTGGTTCAGATATGATTGTCATCCTGAGCGTAAGCGANNGATCTCAGGTTTTGAGACTTCGCAGTCTCATTCACCAATTTATTTGTTCCTTGCGTAGCATAAATTGGGAATTCGTTGCGAATAACACTAACGTTAAGTTTATTCATAGCAATGATACGGTACCATTACAATAATAATAGATACCAATTACGGTGACATTTTATCCATTGAATCTTGATAAAGTGCGAATGCATTTTCTCCCAAAAAGCTTACTGCGGCAACAGCTGCAAGGACTATGAGGGATAATATCAAAGAGTATTCAACTAATCCTTGTCCATCTTCTTCTTTTAAAATACATGCAGCAATTTTTTTCATATCCGTATCCTTTCTTTAACATTACGCAATGTTTAAGTTAACAGTAAATGTTACTAATGCAAAAATGTAACCTGCTACTAAGAAGGGAGCTAATGGTAGCATAGTTGTCAGGCGAATTTTTCTTAAAGCCAGTCCAATCAGTATATAGCCTAACAATACTGCTGCCATTGCACCCATAGCCGTAACTACGGAGGGATATCCAAGGGCAAATCCTATGGCTCCCGCTAATTTCACATCACCTGCTCCAACCTTGCCTAATCCCATAAAGGTTGCCAGTGCAGTAAACACAATCATAATAAAAATCATACAAATTACTGAGCCTAAGATTCCTTCCAACCCATAACTAAATGCCTGATATGTGATGCCTAAGGTTAATAATATTAAAATCAACTCATTAGGAATTATTCTTATTTTTATGTCGATGTATGCAAATATTAATCCTAATGATATTTGTATACATATGAGTACTGCAGTAAATAAGCTTTCTTGTGTATAAGCCGTAAAACACCATGCTGCCCCGTTAAACAGGATTATCAATATATTTATTCGGCTGCCTGACGGTTGAGCTTTGTTAACGTCTATGTTCTTGGTTTTCTCTTTATACTCAATAAGCTTTAACGACAGCTTGGGAATTATATATCCCGTAAATAAACCTAAAGTTAAGAAAACAATTAATTTGTATAACATTTCATACCTCTTTAATGTATTGTTGTTAGCCGCACTACTGCAACGAGGTCTATGCCCTTAAGTTGAATTTATAACAATTACCATTGCTGCCGGCTAATAATCCTAAAAATATCCAGTACACATATGCCACTGATACCACACTTATGTTAAAGAAAGCTGCTGTCATATAACCTATAACACTTGATAATATTAAGAGTGCTGTCTTACAATTCTTTAATCTAAACAAACCCTTTAAAATTATCTGAGAAATAAATGTCAAGTAAACCAATAAAGATGGAATGCCGCTAGTAACTGCAATGTGTAAATATTCATTATGTGCCTTATCGAGATATCGCACCTCATTCCAAAGCTCAATCATATCTTTGGTATAGTATTTCTTAAATGCTTCTCCTAAATTTTCTATACCGTATCCGGCCAGAGGTCGTTTTTTTATTAATTCTGCAACTCGTTTCCAAATGAATCCTCTGTTGGCACCGGAGTAATCGGCCCTATCACCCTTAGTAAGAAATTCATTTGCATCCCTTGCAATAGATAAAAATCTATCTATGAATGCACCTTCCGTATTAAAATTATATAAGGCTAAGAGCAATATTGTTATAACTAACAGAATAATATACCTGGTAAATTCCCCCTTGCTATATCTAAAATACATGTAATGTATTGCTGCAAAAGCCATTATTGATGCAATTGTACCTAACCAAGCCCCCCTTGTGCCGGTACTTAATAAGCAATAGAACAAAATTGCATATGCCGTCAAACCTGTTATGTTTTTTTTGATTATGTAAAAATAGATTGATGTTGGTATTATTAAAACTATATATGAACCTAAAAAGTTAGGATTACCCATTGTTGAAAAAGCTCTTTTGCTCCAGTTTTCACGGAGGACATCCCTTGGAAAGGGGTCAAAATTCATAGTTTGTAAAATACCGTAAATTGAAACAATTATGGCGGTAACCAGTATTATCTTAAACAGCCCTTCATCGGGAACCAAGTAGAGCCTTGCTGTTATAAAGAGAAACATATATAAGGTTATCGTAACCAAACCTTCCCATCTGCCGGGCACTCCGATTATTGCAAACACTTTATTTTCAGCTGCATATACAGAAGCAGCCAGTAATATGAAGTATATAAATAAACTAATATTAATTCTGTCTTTCTGTACTATATCTTTAAAACGGATTTTGTTTATTGCCAGCACCGCTAAAAAGCTTAATACCAGGACAATCATTGCTGCGACTTTTGGTAAATAAAAATGGTCTGTAGTACCTCCCAATGGAACAAATACTGCCGGAATAACTGATAATGCAAGTATTACCGTAACCTTTGCAATATTATCCAATTTGCTGTTTCGTATTTCATACGAATGTAGTTTTGTTATACCAATAGTATTAATCATAATTACTTCCTTAATATATAGTAAGGAGCTATGGTTATAAAAATTATAAGTTTATTATCTTGCCGTTTTTTTCAGGCTGTTTTGATATTTGTTTTTCAATCAGCTGTATAAACTCATCTCCAAGGATATCTCGTTTATTGTAAAATTTATCTCCCACCTCAGAGAGCAGCCTTACAATTTTGGCTAAGTCTTCTTCTGCTTTTTCTGCCCTGCTGTGTTGAGCAGATAACTGCTGTTTAAGTATTCCGTTTAGCTTTGCACTTTGTTTTGCTTCATACTCCAATTTTTCCATTTTTTCATAAATACTGCTGAATTCTTCTTTGAACCCGTTTATCTTATAGTTAAATGCTTCTGCCTTTTCCATGTTAAGCTGTAATACCGCATCCTCACTGATTCTTTTTTGTTCTTCTAATTCTTTCAATTTTTCATTTATTGTTTGCTGCAGACTGCTTATCTTTTGTCTTAATATTACTGAATCCGAATTTAATTTTTCGCTGTTTGATTTTTCTATCTTAAGTTGTTCTTCCAGTTTTTCGCAAACATTATTAATTTCATTAATTCTATAATCCTTTTCAAGAATACTCTTTTCCAGTTCAGTTATTCTTTCTTTCAGCAATATATTTTCATTCTTGAGTTTATTTGTATTTACCTCCATTTGGTCTAATTCAATGCTTGTCTGATTTAATAGTTCTTCATAGGCCGCAATCTCTTCAGCCATTTGCTTGTTTTCATTTTTAAGAATATCAATATGTTGATTTTCATCTGATAATTCAGATATTTTAATTTTTATTTGATTATTTTCATTTTCTAATTTTGATGAAATTTCTCTTAATTGTTCGCATACTGCTCTTGATTGAATCAAAAGTTTTTTATTGGCTTCAAGTTCCTCTAAAAGTTGTTTGTTTTCATTTTTAATCCCGTTATATTGCATGAATTCTTCTGTCATTTCAGCTATTTTGNNTCGGCACTGTATTTTTCATTCATAGACTTGTAGTCCATTTGTTTTTGCTTGAATTCAACTATGGCAGTAATTAAATTTTGTTTTGCTTCATCTAATTCTATCTGCATATTGTTCTTATGTTCTAATTCAGTGTTGAGTTTGGTTTTTAGAGAATAAAGATCGTCTGATATTTTTTTGTTATCCTGCTCAAATTTTTTTAATTTATTTTCCAAGTCTTCTATATACCTGGTAACATCTTCTTCATGCAAACCGCCAACTAACTTTGTTCTAAACTGATATTTAATTGACTCATGATTGAGTCTTTGCTGAAGCTTCTTAAGCTCTGCCATATCTGTTTCCACATTATTAGTTGCCTTTTCTGCAGGCATATCATTAATATTCGACATTTTATCCCCCCTTCCTCAAGTTATTTGATTTCAAAATAAAAACTGTACGCCAAGGCGTACAGTTAAAGACCAAAAATACATCAATACATTTAATGCATTAATTCATCACTGTTCGGCAACCTGGCAATCATCGTATTTCACATTAGACCCATGGCTTTGCGTCCTTGCCTTTCGACAAGTTTGCTATTATCGTAGGATAATTTATTAANNATTTGTCATTATTTTTTAAGAAATTATGATGATTTTTTTTATTGCTTTATATATTATCGAAATATGTCGAAAGAATTATTAATCTCTAAAAGCATCCTTCATTTTTCCGAAAAAGCCTTTTTTGTCATTGTCTGCTTTTTCTCCCAATTCGTTTGCAAATTGCTCTAAGATATTTCTTTGTTTCTCCGTAAGCTTTTTAGGAACTTCTATTTTGACTCTCACATACTGGTCGCCTTTGCCGGCGCCTCTTAGGTTTTTAATACCTTTATTTTTTAGTCTGAAAACTGTTCCTGTCTGTGTTCCTTCAGGTACATCATATTTTACTTTGCCTTCGATTGTTGGAACTTCAATAGAGCCTCCTAATGCCGCTTTTGCAAATGATATTGGTATTTCACACCACACATCGTTTCCGTCTCTTTCAAATATTTCATGAGGTCTTACATTAATATATACATACAAATCTCCGGCAGGACCTCCGCGCTCACCGTGGTTTCCTTCACCCCTTAAGGGGATTACCGAGCCTGTGTCAACTCCTGCAGGAATGTTGATTGAAAGCTTCCTTGATTTTCTTTCCTTTCCCGAGCCGCTGCATGAGGTACACGGCTCCTCTACCACTTCTCCC
>DMWH01000179.1 GCA_003483345.1 Clostridiales bacterium
TGATTTGGAAATAGTAAGGGGCGGTGGTGCATTTGTATGCGGAGAATCAAGCGCCCTGATGGCATCCATTGAAGGAAACGTGGGAGAACCGAGGGCAAAATATATAAGAAGCGTGGAAAAAGGGCTTTGGGGCATGCCTACGGTTTTAAACAACGTTGAAACCTGGGCAAACATACCGCCGATTATTCTAAAGGGAGCCCAATGGTTTAAGCAAATAGGTATAGAAAAAAATTCTGGAACAAAAGTTTTTTCCCTTGTAGGTAAAGTTAAAAATACAGGTTTGGTTGAAATTCCCATGGGGACTACATTAAGGGAACTGGTATTTGATATAGGCGGAGGAATTATTAAAGACAGACCTTTTAAAGCGGCACAGACGGGAGGTCCTTCAGGAGGGTGTATCCCTGCGGAATATCTGGATATATCCCTTGATTTTGACAGTTTAAGCAGGATAGGCTCCATGATGGGCTCAGGAGGAGTTATTGTAATGGATGATACCACCTGTATGGTTGAACTTGCCAGGTATTATATGGAATTTTTATCTGAAGAATCCTGCGGCAAATGTACCACCTGCAGGGAAGGAATTAATACCATGCTCAATATCCTTAACAAGATTACCCTGGGTCAAGGCCGGGAGGAAGATATCGATTTGCTTATAAGTTTAAGCGACACAATTAAAGAAGCTTCCCTCTGCGGTTTAGGCAAGACTGCGCCTAATCCTGTTATGACCACTTTAAAGTATTTCAGAGATGAATATATGGAACACATTGTTGACAATAAATGTCCTGCAGGAGTATGCAAAAATCTTACCTCCTATTCAATAGACCTGGATACATGCATCGGCTGCGGCGCCTGTGCCAGAAAATGTCCTGTAAATGCTATTGAAGGAGAATTAAAAAAGCCTCATATTATAGACAGTGACAAGTGTATTAAGTGCGGTACCTGTTTCACCGTATGTCCTTCAGGAGCAGTTAAGATAGGAGGTGGATTAATTGAAAGTTATAATAAATAATGTTGAATATGAAGGCCTCCCCGGAGAGACCCTGATGGAACTGGCCAAAAGAAACAAAGTCTATATTCCCAATCTTTGTCATAAGGAAGGATTTGAAGGTCAGGGCAGGTGCAGGCTTTGCATGGTTGAAGCAAAGGAAGGAAACAGAACAAAGATTGTTTCAGCATGTGTTTATCCCGTACAAGATGGCCTGGAGGTTATCACCGACTCTGATAGAATAAGAGCCATGAGAAAAAACATTATCCTTCTCCTCCTGCTTAAGACTCCCAACAATGAATATATTAAGCAACTAGCTGAAGAATATGAGATAAAAGCTCCGGCAGGATATGTAGACCTAAGCAGCAATGAAAACTGTATCCTTTGCGGTCTTTGCGTCAAAGCCTGTGAAAAACTGGGTACTTCAGCCATATCCCTGGTAAACAGAGGTACAGGCAAAAAAGTTTCCACTCCCTTTGATGACCCTTCAAAGGATTGTATCGGTTGCGGTGCATGTGCCGAGGTATGTCCTACAAATGCAATAACCATGACAGAAATCAATGGTATCAGAACAATATGGAACAAAGAATTCAAAATGGTTAAATGCTCCATATGCAAGAAAGAATATACAACCGAAGAAGCTCTTAAATTCATTGAAACCCATTTAGGAGATGAAGAAGAAAAAATCTGTGACACATGCAGGAAAAAAATTATTTCGGAGAGATTTAAAGAATCATATAAAAATATTTATGGACTGCCGTAACACTTTGTACAATTTTGAATATAGTAATAATGAGCTTGGCTCAAAATATAAAACGAATAAGGTGTTATGATGAGTTCTTGTAGAAATAGATGTAGAAGAAGAGACAGAGACGATGTTGCGGGAATCGAGAGAATTGCTTTGAGAGGTCCCGGGTGTATTGACGGAACGGGACGCTGCAGAGGTGTATTAGGCATTGGCGACAGACGCAGGTGTGAAGATTTATTGGATGCAGCAGAAGATTTCTGCGATGAGGTTTTTGGTGACAGAGGCAGAAGGTGCTGCAGCAATGTATTAGGTACAGGCGGAGAAAGATTCCGCTGCTGCAACAGAGACCTTTTAGGAATACGCGACAGAGAATTCCGCTGCGACAATAGAGACCTTTTGGGAATACGAGACAGAGATTTTGATTGCGATAACAGACGAGTAATGGGGGCAGGCGAAAGAGAGCGCTGCGGCCAAGTATTCGGCACAGGCGGAGGATTCCAATGTAATAATGTTGCTGGCATCGGCATAAGAAGACGTATATGCAGACCCACCTGTTCTGATTTGGAAACTCCAACAACCGTACCAAGATAAACAACAGGGGACATTCTTAAAAGGTGTCCCCTATTTTTTTTCCAAATTTTTTACAGTTTATTTTTATATTCAATGATAATACTAACTATAACGAAGCAAAAAAATCCTGCTATTTAATTTATGGTACCGATTCTTCAAATGCTTTGGATATTAATATTTTTGCTTCGTTCATGGCAATTTCTGCCTGTATTTTTAGCTTCATTTAAAGGAAGGAGCGATAGTATGAGCAAAAATAAATTATTAGTTCCTGAAGCACAACAGGCCATAAATGATTTAAAAACGGAAATAGCCCAAGAACTGGGAATGCCAGTTATTAACGGTACCACATCAAATATGTATCCTGCTATTGTTAATGGTCTCAGCGTCAGAGAAATGGTGCGTAGAGGCGAGCAAATGCTGATAAATAAAAAGGCTCCATCTGACACGGATATTTATTAACCAGTAGCACAAAACCATGCCACACAAGAAGGTGCCAGGCACCACATTAATGTGGTGCCTGGCACCATTTGATGTTCATTTGATATTAAGGCATACCTAATACCGAATAAATCAAATCTTTTGTTGCTAAATAATCTAACATATAAAATGACAGACCGTTTCGGGTTTGAGCTGTTCCGGGAAGGGTGTGAAAATTAATATTTTCAGCCGATAATCCTATGCTTCCCATTGCCAGGGATGTTGCTTCCATCAAGGAAAAGTCGGTATTAACATATGGGTATACTTCTTTTACCACTAAGGGCAGTCTAAAAGTCAATGCTTTTTTAATTGCTGCTTTTACAAATCCCTGCTGAGCTTCGACACGACCTATATCTCCGTTAGTATAACCTGAATAACCTGCATAATTAGTTTTCCTGAACCTTAAAAACTCCATGGCTCTGTCGCCTTCTATAAGCTGTTTCCCCGGAGGTATATTAATATCGAGAGGCGGGTCTGAATACGGGTCGGTATATCTCATATGAAAGGGCACGTCCACTTCTACTCCGCCAATAGCATCAACCGCAGCTCTTACGCCGTCATAATCAATGGTAACATATTTGTCGATTTTAATCCCCGTTATATTCAAAATTATTTCATATAATCCTTCGATACCCTTCGCTGAATATACCGAATTTATTTTATTGTTGCCGTTGTTTATAAATCCGTCTCTATCCACATATGTATCTCTTGGTATGGAAAAAACATCGCCGGTCTTATTTTTAGTGTCATAGCTTACAACCATAATAGTATCAGACCTGCTATTCTCCAATCCAAGCAAAAGAACATTTATTCTGTCATCTTTGTCATTGCTTATTAATTTAAATATATCGGAAGCATCGGCACTACCCTCAGCCAAGTTTCCGTTCAGCCATATTAAACCGCCTGCGACGACCAAAGAAAAACAAATCAACGAAATAAAAAATACTTTAAAAAACTGTTTCATATTTCCTCCAAACATATATCAAAGATAATAATATCATAAATAAATCATTTGTAAATAATTTTAATCTTAATTTTTCTTTAATAATGATATTATCATCACAACCAACTTGTCACCCTATCATTCTGAGCGAAGCGAAGTATCTCATGAGATTCTTCGAGCTAAAGCTCTCAGAATGACATTCCATGGGCTACTAATATCAATGACACCCTGCAATATATGAATACGCTTTGTCATCCTGAGCGAAGCGAAGGATCTCATAATAGTGTATTCTAAAGTTTTTCATTATAAGCCTTTTCAAAATCCATTATGGTCAAATTACTTTCTAAAAATCTTGCATATGTGTATAATACATCCGACAGCCTGTTTACAAACTTCAAAAGTATGTCACTTACTTCTTCGTGGCGTTTTAAAGATATAATTCTCCTTTC
>DMWH01000297.1 GCA_003483345.1 Clostridiales bacterium
TTCCGCCTTTTTTAGTGCCGGTAAAAGCACCTTCAACATATCCGAATAATTCTGAAGATATTAACTCTTTAGGTATTGCTCCGCAGTTTACCGGCAGAAAGATTTTTTCTTTTCGGCAGCTGTTATTATGAATAGCACGAGCCAATACCTCTTTGCCTGTTCCTGTTTCACCTGTTATCAGTATGGGCATGTCAGAATCTGAAAATTTATCAGCTAAATCAATTACTTGTCTAAATGCCGGACTTTTACCGATTATACATTTAAACTCGCTGCGATCACTCGTCAATTTAGCAGAGTTGCCTTGATTAAGAAATAAACTTTCTTTTTGGAAATATGCTATTGCTCCTATAATATTATTACCTATACGCCAAGGAATGATAGTAACAATATATCTTTGCTCAGTTTTGCAGCAAATTGTTTTATAAGTATTATCAAACAGTTCATCAAATCGGGAGTATTTAGGAAATACAAAACTGTTTTCTATTCTATCCCCTACTTTTACACCTAACATTTGCGCCGATTTGTTTATTTTACTGATTTTACCGTCAAGCTTGCAGATTATGCAAGGCTGCTCATTCATTTCAAACAAACAATTCATTAAAGACGTTGATTCTTCTTGTAAATGATATTCAATTGCATTTTCTATTTTCTGTGCTTCGCTGATAGCCCAGTTAAGCGTATGGGCGGGAACAATATTTTTGTGTGTTGTAATAGTTAATGCTCCTAATACGATTTCAGAAGAAGGTTCTTTTATAATAGCAGATGAACAATTTATTGAATGTGCCATTTTGCAATAATGCTCTGTTGCATAAATTTGTATTGGCTTGCCTGTATATAAAGATGTGCCTATACTATTAGTACCGCAATCGTTTTCACTCCACCCGGCTCCCAACAAATAATTAATGCCGTGACAATTCCCTAACATTGATTTTCCGGCTCTGATACTCAAAATAATACCCTTTTCATTGCTGAAAGAAACTGCCATATTTTCATCGTGAAATATTTTGAATATACTATCCAGGTATGAATCTATAATCATGAATAAGTTATGCTGTCGTTCTCTTTCAACCATTATATCATGTTCATTTAATTTCAAAGGTGCACATTTAAGATTGTATGGAACTCCCATTTCCTTTGACCGTTTCCATGATTCTAAGATGGGATTTCGAGGCAAGTTAAAATCAGGGATAATTTCACCGGCAATGAAATTCTCCCATGCTGATTCGATTTTATTTAATGTTGATTCATAGCTTCGAGCTGACAGGAAAGGAAAATCATCTTCTTTAAGCATAGGTTTAACACCTTATTTCACTTAAATTTTTATTACGGATTATAATTGATTATACAATTTTTTATATACCCTGTCAATACGGATGAAATGGAGCATTCTTTGCATTATAAGCACGTTGAGATTTGGCAGTAACAAGTGATGATATCCTTTGACTGATATTTTATGCTAATTTGTATTTTTCGCATATTTTACTGCTCCACTTTGTGCATCTGTCACCGAAATACCCGATTATATCATCATTTTCATAAATTTTTACCACTTCACATTTATTCGGGCACCCTTCACAATCAAAGCTTCTTGAAAATATATTGTTATCGGCAAGCTTAAGGCCTCTGAAATTTGTTTTGCCTGTCTTTTTTACTTTATTAGCGGCAATAATTGCAGCTCCTATCGCTCCCATCATACTGAAGTTTTCGGGAACATATATTTCAAATCCCAGCTCGTTTTCAAAAGCTTTTTTCATACCTTTGTTTGCTGCAACTCCTCCTTGAAACAAAACCTTTGGAAGTATTGTTTTGCCTTTGCCTATATTGTTTAAATAGTTTCTCACCAGTGCATCACATAGTCCTCTGATTATTTCTGCATGGTTGTAGCCAAGCTGCTGCTTATGTATCATGTCTGATTCGGCGAATACGGTACACCTGCCTGCTATTCTTACACCGGTACTTGCTTTCATTGCATAATCGCCAAATTCTTCGATAGGTATTTCAAGCCTTTCTGCCTGCCTGTCTAAAAATGAGCCGGTACCGGCGGCGCAGACGGTATTCATGGCAAAGTCAACAACTATTCCGTTATTAATAATTATTATTTTTGAATCCTGTCCGCCTATTTCAATTATGGTTTTTACATCCTTGTCAATTTCAAGGGCTGCTGTTGCATGAGCGGTAATTTCATTTTTTACGACATCTGCACCGATAATTGCTGAAGCAATCATTCTTCCGCTTCCCGTAGTTCCCACTGCATAAATTTCAGAGTCTTCGTATTTGTTTTTTAGTATTTTAAACCCTTCCTGCACTGCTTTAATAGGGTTTCCTTTTGTTCTTAAATATATTTTTTCAATCAACTCATAATTATTATCAATAAGAGCAATATCCGTACTTACAGAGCCAACGTCAACTCCCATATAATACATTGTCGCGTCTCCTTTCCAATAAATCAATGAATGCTTCAACTCTCGTAATATAACCTGCTTCTCCTGTCATATCATCAACTACCAATGACATTATCGGGAAGCCGTAATCCTTTGAAATAGTAGGAAGAATTGACTTAGATACTATTTCGGGCATACAACCCATAGGGAAAATTTGAATTGCCCCGTCAAACCCTTCCTTATATGCAAGCATTGCTTCGCCTATGCATTCCCAGGCATGACCTCCTATTTCCATGGATAAATATTCCCGGGATGATTTTTTTATTTTTAAAGAATTTAATTTTGAAGGTTTTAATGCCATGTCTTTTAACCACCAAGAAGGAGTCATTCCTCTTTTGCTGGATACACCGTAATCCATTAATTTATCTTCGATATAAAAATTTGAATAAGGCTCTATTACTGTGTATATTTCACCTATTAGAGCTATTTTTAAAGGATCCTTGTTTATATCGACCGGAATATATTTCAGTTTATTTCTGTATTCTTTTATTAATGAAAGCATTTCATAAGGATTTGATAATTTAACCGCTTCTTTTAAACACTTATGCAAAAGTCTTTTGCATTCGCCTTTATTTCTTTCATAGCCTGCCAAATAATGAGCAAGCGATTCTGTTTCATCTATTAAATTCATAATTTCAATTGCATTTTTTGCGGCTTTTAATTTTTCAAACGAGCTTTTTTTACTTGTTGAGCCTACCTTCACAAGCCTCTTAAGCAGTTCTTTTAATCCTATATCCTTGGGCATATCCAAAACAATGAAATTCAAGTCATATCCCAAGTTTTTCATTAAATTCATCTGAATCTCGCAGTATTCCCCAAAACGGCAGGGACCGCAGCTTCCAGTAAGTATTACCGTGTCGGCACCGCGCTCGATTGCTTGAATATAATTACCAATCATTATTTTAAAAGGAAGGCAAATTTCTTCAGGTGAATATTTAGAGCCTATATTTAAAGCTTCTGTACTGTTTTGAGGAGGAATTACATAATCGATGTCCAACCCGTCAAACAAAGCCTTAACTGCAATATAAATATTACCCATGTGTGGAAATGTTGCTTTCATTGAATAATCTCCTTTCCAACATATCCCTGAATGCTTCGATTCTTGTATTGATTCCCGCCTCCCCTGTATGCTCGTCGATTTTTAATATTAAAAATGGAAAATCCGGTACACCGTCTTTAATAAGTTCAACTATTACTGAATCTGTTCCGCAGTTAAATGATGATATGTATATTATTCCGTCTACGTTTTTTTCTTTTGCGGCATTTACGGCAAACCCGTAGTTTTCTCTTACAAAGGTCCAAAAAGGTCTTTTATATAAGTTTTCCGATTCTTTTTGCAAAATGTCTTCTCCAGTAAACTCAGCCGTTATTATCCCCATTCCCAACGCGTTTATTTTTTTTACCAAATTCATATTTAAAAAACTGTCATAAATATTGTAGGGATGTCCCGTCAATGCAATATTTATTTCATAACCGGAATCATAGATGCCGATTTCATGTGCTTTTTGTGCATTTAATGCATTTATGAATGCCCTTTTTATTTCATAATTATTCTTTCTTAAGAATTTTCCCGATGATTTAGCCCAATTATAAAGTTTTTTCTTGGTGGTGGCATAAATAGGCTCTGTTATTGTTACAGGCAGTTTATCGAAGCTATTGATAACCATTTCCGGCAGACCGCAAAATTTGGGACAGATGTATTCGTTCTTCCACAATTGCATAATTCTCGGAATTACCAGTACATCACATTTATCCTTAATTGAATCAACATGTCCGTGAAATATCTTAACCGGCAAACATGCATCATCCACACAATATTTAACTCCTGCATCCAAAATGTTTTTGTTTGTATCATCAGAGACAATAATTTCAGCTCCCAATTCACTGAAAAAAGTAACTAAAAAAGGATGGTATTTGCAATACATCAATCCTTTCGGTATTCCTACCTTCATAAATCCTCCTTTAAATAAAATATCACAAATTATATTATTTCCTATAATTTGTGATATTATCCCTAAATTTAACATATTTTTGTTATTTCATAATAATTGAGGGTTATTTTGCAGCTGTTCCTATTACTAATTTTATGCATTCTTCTACGTCGAATTTATTGAATATTTCTCCGGAGGTATGAAGATTTCTGGTGGGAATGGATATTACACCGCTCGGCACTCCATCTCTGGATGTATGAATTGGTCCTGCATCCGTTCCGCCGAATTCCAAAATTTCATATTGATATTTAATACTATTTTTTTCTGCAATATCTGTTAATAAGTCTTTTACTTCCGTATGTGTAATGATTGATTTATCCATTAACTTTATTGCTGCTCCATTGCCTAACTTAACATCCATTTTTATTCCGTCAGGTGTATCGCCGGTTGCAGTTACATCTACTGCTATTGCCAAATCCGGATTAATGTTGTATCCTGCCGTTTTAGCTCCTCTGCAGCCCACTTCTTCCTGCACCGAAAACACATAATATACATCATTGTTTGTTTCCGGATGATTTTTTAGTGCTTCGATTAAGACATAGCAACCTATTCTGTCATCCGCAGCCTTGCATATTACACAGTCCTCTGTTTCGTAATATTCTGATTTGAATACACACATATCACCTACTCGAAAATTCTTTGCAATAAATTCTTTGTCGGTAGAAGCAACATCCAAAAATAATTTGCTTGTTGAAAGTTTTTCATTATCTTTTAATTCTTCTTGACAAATTACTCCTTCAAGTCCATTATCAAAAACCATGCGGAGTCCCAATAATTCTTTGGCATTTAATCCGCCCACGTTTGCAAAACGCAATAATCCTTTTTCATCAACATGGGTTATAATCAGTCCTATTTGGTCCATGTGAGCAGAAAACAGTATTTTTTTGCCTGTACCCTTTTTTCTTGCTATAAGGTTACCGAGTGGGTCTATGGTTATTTCATCTGCAAAATCTTTTATTTCATCCATAATCATTTCGCGAATCCTTTTTTCTCTTCCTGAAGGACCGAAACAATCGGATAATCTTTTCATTAATTCGCTGTTAAACATTTTATTCCCCTTTCTGATTTTCAATAATCACTTGTTTTGTAAGCTTTAAAGCACTCATTAAGTCATTTTTGCTTGCAACGCTTACTGATGAATGTATATATCTGCAAGGAACTGAAATGGACACTACTTTTGCGCCTTTTTTTGTTTTATGGATAACACCGGCATCATTTGCCCCTGAAGTTGAGCGTCTGTACTGATATGCAATATTATTGTCTTCAGCAATTTTTGCAACTCTTCTTACAAGGTCGATATCATATACCGTAGCATTGTCCATTAATGACAATACTGCTCCCTTGCCTATTAAGGTGGAGTTTTCATGTTCTTCTACTTCAGGCATATCTGCGCATACGGTTCCCTCCAATACTATGGCTAAGTCCGGCTCTAATTGATATGCGGCTGTTTCTGCTCCTCTTAATCCGACTTCCTCCATAACGGTAAATACGCCATAAAAATCTACATCCAATTTCTCTTTTAGAATCTCCAATATAATGCTGCATCCGACCCTGTTGTCCAAGGCTTTAGCTTTAATCATATTGTCGCCGAATTCAACATAATCGCTTTTAAAAGCTGCGTAGTCTCCTATATTAACTAATTTTTCTGTTTCCTCTTTTGTGCTTGTACCAATATCGATATATAGTTTATCAATTGGAAGGGAGACCCCTTTTTCTTTTTCAGTCATCAAATGTACTGCTTTAGAGCCTATAACGCCCGGAATATTATTTTCTCCTATTAATACTACCTTTGAGTTTAAAACTCTTTGGTCAATTCCTCCAACTGCTTTAAACTTAATAAAACCGTCGCTATCAATATTAGTAACTATTAATCCTACTTCATCCATATGAGCGGAAACCATAATGGTTTTATTTTTTTTGCCTTTGTTGTGAGCAATAATATTTCCAAGCTTATCTACATAGAATTGACAGCCCATTTCCGACAGTTTACTCTTTATATAATTTCTTACTTCAAATTCACAGCCTGATACGCCGGAAAGTTTAGTTAATTCATTTAAAAACATAATATTTCCTCCAAATCGGAATTGTCCAATTCATTTATAAACCTTGCTATAGCTTTTCCTGTAATTTCTAAATCCTTTAAATCTATTGTTTCCACTGATGTATGCATGTATCTGAGAGGAATTGATAAAAGTATGCAGGGAATTCCGTCTCTTGATATTTGTAGTGCATCAGTGTCTGTACCGGTTCTAACAGGAATTGCTTCATACTGCATAGGATAGTTGTATTTCTTGCAAATTTCAACAAATTTCTTTGTAAGTTTTGTATTTAGCCTTCCTCCGTATGCAACAATTGGGCCTTTACCTAAGAGAGCCGAATCGGAAGGCATATCGGGAGTTTTGCCAAATCCTACATCCAAGACTATTCCGATATCGGGAGCAATTTTATAACTGCTTGTTTTGGCACCTCTTAAACCTGTTTCTTCCTGAGCTGTTGCAGTAAAATATACATTGCTTTTATGTGATATTTTTTTTAATTCTTTTGCTGTTTCGAGCATAACTGCAACACATGCCCTGTCATCAAATGCTTTGGCGCTTATAACGCTTCCCTGTAATGATAAAGGTTCTCTGTTTATTGTTGCAATATCTCCAATTGTTATTAATTTTTCAAGTTTTTCTTTTGTGTACCCCGTATCTATATATAATTCCCTTGTTTTAAGCGGTTTTTTTCTTTCTTCCTCACTTGTTAAATGAGGCGGTTTAATTCCTATAACTCCAAATATTTTTTCTTTTCCGAATATTGTTACATCCTGGGCAATCAATGATGCAGGATTAAATCCTCCCACCGTAATGAAACTCAAAAATCCTCCATCTAATATGCCTGTAATCATAAGCCCTATTTCGTCAATATGTGCAGCAAGCATTATTTTGGTGTCCTTACTGCCGGAGCTTTTAAATATATAACTTCCAAGCCTGTCCTTTTCAAAAGAATCAGTATAAGGCTTAAAATATTTTATCAAAATATCACCGTTTATATGCTCAAAACCTGAAACAAATTGGTTGGAGCATATATCAAACAAAAATTCTTTAAGCATTTTGCCTCCTATTTTTCAAAAAAAATGTTAGATCTTGCGACCTAACATTAGAAATTATTTTAATAAATCATCCAGTGCATCTCCTATAGATTCTCCTATAGTAAAGTTTGTATCTTCTGATTGATAAGATTTATTTTCTACAGTTTCTTCACTTTTGTCATCTAATATTAATGTCAGGTTAAGGTTTTTACCTTTCATATCAATACTTTGCACTTTAGCATCTACTATTTCTCCAACCTTTACAACTTGTGCCGGCGTTCTTAATTTTTCTGTTGACACCTTTGCAATCGGTATGAAGCAGTCAATATTTCCATTAGCGTTAACATGTATACCGTCCAAGAGTATACGTGTTACTTCAACCTGTATTATATCGTCCTTATTTAGTGTCTTAGCATAAAGATCAAACGGATGCTCAGTCAATTGCTTTAATCCAAGGCCAACCTTTCTGTCTTTTCTGGTAATGCTAAGTATTTTTGCAGTTACCTCCTGCCCTTCCTGGAGAATATCAGTTACCTTTTCTGTTCTTGCCCAATCCAAATCTTTTATGTGTAAGAGACATTCAATATCATCTACTTTAACAAATGCTCCAAAGTCAACAATACGAGTTACTACTCCTGTTACAATATCGCCCTTTTGATATTTATCCAAGAATTTTGCCCAAGGGCTTTTTACGGTTGCTTTATAACTTAATGAAAGTCTTTTATTTTCTTTATCTACATTTTTTACCTTTACATTTATTTTGTCGCCCGGTTTTAACACTTCAGACGGGTGTTTAATTCTGGTCCATGCAATTTCATTGATGTGAAGAAGTCCATCGATACCGTTGATTTCTACAAATGCACCGTAATCCTGAAGGTTTTTCACCGTGCCTTCGTAAATTTCTCCTTCTTGAATGGTTTCCCATACTTCATTGTCTTTAATTTCCTTTTCAAATTTTTCAACAGCTCTTGAAGTTAAAACCAACTGTCTTCTTCCTTTTTTATTCTTTGTTTCCAATATCTTAACCTTCAGATTTTTGCCTACGTATTCCGAAGGGTCAACATTTCTTTTTATTGAAATTTGATTTCTTGGTATAAAACCTTTGATGCCTTTTAGTTTTCCGTAAATTCCGTGCTGAGATGCTTCAATTATAGGAATTTCCACAATTTCTCCTCGGATTCTCATCTGCTCCAAATCGTCCCAGATTTTCTGTTCTTCCAATGGTTTTCTGGTTAGTACAACATTTCCGTCCTGGTCAGAAATTTTTACTACAATTGCATCAATTTCGTCTCCTTCTTTTACTACTTCAGTTAAATCGGAAACTTCTTCCAAGGAAAAATCTTCTCTTGTTATAATTCCGTCAGATTTATAATTGATGTTAACAGAAACGGCATCAGGACTTACATATATTACTGTTCCTTTAACCTTTTCGCCGATTCCGAGATTAACTACTCCGCCATAATTTTCAAGCAATTCATGCATACTGTTTACTTTTTCTGCTTTATCAGTCTGCTCAACAGTTTCTGTCTTTTCTGTTTCCTCGGATTGCTCTACTAATTCTGTCTGTTCCTTTTTATCAGACAGTTCTGCCGGCTCGGACTGTTCAGCTAAATCTGCATGTTCTGCCTGCTCGTTCATTTCATTCATGTTGTTATTCAAATTTTCCAACATATTAATAACCTCCTCAATTATCCAGTCAGGAGCTGAAGCACCTGCGGATACTCCCACAATAGAATTTTTATCAATATAGTTATAAGGTATTTCCTTATAATTTTGTATTAAGAATGTGTTTTCGCACAATTCCTTGCTCAGTTCATATAACTTTTTGGTGTTTGAACTGTTTTTACCGCCTACAATAAGCATTATATCACATTTGGAAGCAAGAGCAATGCATGCTTCTTGTCTTTTCTTTGTCGCATCGCATATTGTATTATGTACAATTATATTAGAATAATTGTTTATTTCAATAGTTTTTAATATTTCTTCAAAAGTATTTAAATTAAATGTTGTCTGGCAGACTAAACAGTATTTTTTTGTCGGCTCAATTATATTTTTTAGTTCTTCAGGGCTTTTAATAATTACGGCTTCATAGTTGCACCAGCCCGATATTCCCTGTACCTCAGGATGATTTTCATCGCCGACAATGATTATATTGTAATCTTTATTTTTGAATTCTTCAACTATTTTATGTATTTTTTTCACTTTTACACAAGTTGCATCAATAACTTCGATGTTTTTTTCTTCCAATCTGTCATATATATTCTTTCCTACACCGTGACTTCTGATAAGAAATTTTGCATCCTTGTTTTCAGGAATATCGTCAACAATAACCATTCCTTTGTTTTTTAATTTTTCAACAACATCTTTGTTGTGAATTATTTCTCCGTAACAGTATAGTTTTTTTTCGTCAGTCAAAATCTTATCCGCTTTCAGTACGGCAGCCTTGACTCCTCCGCAAAAACCGTTGTATTCTGAAACAATTATTTTCATTTCATACCTTCATTTTTTAATCTGTAAATATCCTTTAAAATTTCTATTCCTATTTCCGTATAATCTTCAGAATTCAGCCTGCCGCTGTAATTTTTGAAGTAGTCTTTTTCTTCTCCTATATACAGTCTGAGTTTTCCTCTGAATTTATATGGTCCATCCAAATAAACGGGCATAATTCCGACTTTTGCTTTATTAGCTATTAAGGCAATTCCCGATTTTGCATTTTTTTCGTCAAATCCGGTTTTAATTCTTGTTCCTTCCGGATATATTCCTAATATACCGCCCTTATTTAAAACATTAAGGGAGTTTTTTATTGCCGATAAGGATACTCCTTTCCTGTCGACGGGAAAGGCACCAAGACTTCTGAATAAAAATGATAGGAATTTGTTTTCAAACAATTCTTTTTTGCCCATGAAGTGAATTTGCCGCTTAGTAGATACTGCTAATATTACAGGGTCAATCATGGATCTGTGATTTCCGCAAATTATTAAGCCACCGTCTATATTGTCAAGGTTCTCTCTGTTATATACTTCTAAGTCAAAAATTATAAATACAAGAACCTTTAATACAATCACTGCTATTTTATAAAACATTGCTTCCTCCGATATATTGTGCAATAGTCTTTGTAACTTCATTCAAGTCCATATTCGTTGTGTCTATTAATATTGCATCTTCAGCAGGTTTAAGGGGAGAAAACTTTCTTGTTGAATCATTTTCGTCACGCTTAATCATATCATTGATAACATTTGTGTAATCAGCTTTAATATTGTTTAATTTCAATTGCTCGTAACGCCTTTTTGCTCTCTCTTCCAATGATGCAGTTATGAAAAATTTGTGCTCTGCATCCGGAAAAACAATTGTACCAATATCACGACCTTCCAATACCACATTTTTATTTTTTGCAATCTTTCTTTGGATTTCAACCATTTTTTCTCTGACAATTTTTAAAGATGATATTTTTGAAGCCGCTGTTGATATTTCTTCATTTCTTATTAAGTTTTCAACATTTTCACCGTCTAAAAATACTTTATTGTCATTGTAGGTAATATTGGTTGTTTCAAGCAATTCTGCAATATTAGCTTCATTTATGTCAATATTTTGTTTATATGCTTTATATGCAAGAGCTCGGTACATAGCCCCTGTATCGATGTACTCATATCCAAGTTTTTTGCTTAATAGTCTTGCAACAGTGCTTTTTCCGGCTCCTGACGGTCCGTCTATTGCGATTATCATATTGTTTTCCTTTCATAATATATAAGTATGGTGAAACCAAACTTAGTATTTACTGTTGCACATAATGTCCCTATTATGTATTCAACACCTTAACATTATAGTACATATTATTAAATAT
>DMWH01000124.1 GCA_003483345.1 Clostridiales bacterium
CGTAAAATTCAATACCGTTAATATTAATATTGTAGTCTTCTTTATTTAAAAATTCAGAAAAGCCGTTTGTTTTTACAACGTTAATTTTAATCTCCTCAATACTATCCGCTTGAGACAGGAATTCTGCGGTAATATCTTCTCTCTTGAGCCCTAATTTCTTATATTCGTCGTCAAACCTATCCGAAATATCCCTCTTTATTTCGTATCCCCTCAGTCTGGCATCACTTTCCGAGTACCAATTGACATGAAGAATATTATAGTAAGTATGATCAATTGAATAAGAAAAATCTCTCATTTTGAAGGGTATTACTTTCCCGTCTTTTAAGAATTTGAACATTTCAACATAAATGTCGTATTTTTCGCTTTCTTTTAATCCCTCCTTAAAAATTAAATCGAAGTCCATTATCATCAAAACTTCTTTCTCCATAAAAGCCTCCTTTCGTGTTTATTAAACACTCCTTTTTTAATATGTTATATATTACGCAGATTTATTCTTATTTATTCCAAAAATCATAAAAAAAAGCAGCCATGAGCTGCTTCTTTTAAAAAATGTTAATCTTTGTAATTCTGTTCCCTTTCTTATCAAACTTTATAATCGGAAGTTTCTCCATTTTTATAAGCTTGTTTTTATTGCCGTTTATCAGGACATCATCAATACCTTTCCCGTATTTTTTATCCCAGAGGACAAATAGGGTTTTTATATTGCTTGATTCCAAATCTTTTTGAAGATTTACGGCACTTTGATAAACTCCCTTATTGTTAAGAATATCCCCGTCATAGCAAATCCAGATACAGGTGTTTTCTTTGCTGTAGAAGTCGATATAATAGAAAACATTGTTTACTTCATTTTTTATCTCCTTCCAGTTTGATACTCCCTGCATACTTAGGGTTAAAATATCCAAATTTGATAATGCTATTGCCTTGAATTTTCCTTCTGTTACGGCAATTATATGATATCTGTGCCTATTTTGGGGCATCGTTATGTCAATCGGACTTCCGGCTCCTGTGCCTTTATCCAAATCACCGGTTTCATCCTTGAAAACAAACGAAGAAGAAAACCATATATATCTTTGACTGTTAGTAAGGTTCCTTTTTCTTATTTGCAGCCTAATAATGTTGCCTTTAACATCTTTAATAGCAAATCCGATTCCATCGACATACATATGCTGCCATTTTCTTAGTTTCTTATTATAGAAAAATCCCGGGATAGTTCCTAAAACGCTTGAATCTATTCTCTTTTCCTTAAGCTTTGCTATAAGCCTGTTCATAACACCGCCGCCTCTTTTCGGCATTGTAAAAAAGTCCTTCAACTGTGTTTCGGCAACATGTCTTTCTTTTATTAAATAATACCTGTCAATTTCCGAAAGTCCGCATACTTCTATAAATGTTCTGTAAACTATATCCAGAATGTAATTACTGGTATTTATAACAGGTTTATAACTTTTTGAATCATTTTTTGGTATGAATTTTATATCTTCCTTTTTATACTGCTTCCCAGTATAAAGCTCGTACTCTTCATTGTTTATAATGTTATACTCCAGTGCAATTTTGAATATTGCATTTATCATGCTGATATTATAATACTTTGCGACAAAACTGATTGCATCTCCTCCGGGAGAATCCGGACAAGAAAAGCACTTCCAGCGTGATGTACTTGGAGTTATAACAAAACTACCTTCTTTTGTGTCGTTATGGAACGGACACAACCCGTAATAATAAGAACCTTTTTTATGCAGCTCAATTATCTGGCCTATTACTTTTTCTACGGGTATGCACCTTACCTGTTCGATTATTCTTGCTACTTTATCGTCCATCTTCCCCTCCTTAATTAGTAGTAATTCTCTTCCGTGGGAAAAAGAGGGGGAAATCCCCTACTTTTTCCTAAAACGGAATGTCCTCGTCATCATCCGGTTCTTCGAAATCAGCACTGTAGCCGCCGTCTGCTGCAACCGGAGCATCTGTTTTTGCTTCAGTTTTTTCGGAATTTTTGAAGATAGGAATGAAATTATCAACAGTAATGGATACGCTCTTCTTTTCGACTCCATTAGCTTTGTATGAATCCACTTCCGCATTTCCCCAAACTACCAGATGCAGTCCTTTGGTTCCTATCTTTGCAAGTCTTTCGGCTGTTTTACCGAAGAATTTTAGATTAAAGAACACGTTGTCATTATAATTTTTGTCTTTTTCATGTTTCCCTATGGCTCTTTCATATACTTCTTCGGCTCTTACATTCGTGCCTATTGAAGTAAATACGTAGTTAGCTTTTTTACCGCTTTTAAGCTCGATATCTCTTGTCAAGTTTCCTTCAATGATAATAAAGGGCATTGCTTTGTTCTTTCCTTCGCTATCCTTTACTACCCTTGTGATTGTGGTATAAGTTGTAAATCTCTTGTTTTCCGCCATTTCCTGTTTTCTGCCTTACTTTAAGGCAGTCCTCCTTTTTTATTTTTTATTTGTTTAAATATAAAAAACAATCCTTAATTATTGTTTAATATATAATACGATAATCTCATTTTTAATATTCCAATTTAGTAAATTTTTTTGGAATATTTTTTTTACATACTGCATATTATGTAAAAAGCACAAAAGGAGCGAATACGCACAAAAAAGGAGGGTAAAAAAGTGATAATAACAATCAACAAAAAAGGCACTGACACTTATGAAGTTTTGAAGCCGAATAAAATAAAAGCTATTAAAAACAAAGAAGATATGTATGAGATTTACTACGAAGAGGAACTCTTGAGCAAAATAGAGCTGAAATTAAAGAGAGATTCATATTTAGGGAGAATTATAGAGAAAAGTGATAACGAATTGAAAATTCAGATAATCACTTATGCTCCACTTCACACCCATACCGGAATGTCTCTTTTAGATGGTGCAATAAGGATAGGCGACTTAGCAAAAGAAGCTCCCTACTATTGTGCCATAACAGATCATGGAGCAATGTATGGATTTCTTGATTTTTACAAGAGCATGAATGCTCAGAAAAAATATCCGATAATAGGTTTTGAAGCCTATGCCGAAGACTTTAGCGGCAACAAGGAAGGATACCACCTTCTGCTTCTTGCTAAAAACAATGTCGGGTTAAAAAATCTTATAAAATTAACTTCTAAAGCTTTTGATAATTTTTACAGAAAACCGCAAGTGTCAGCCGAAATGTTAAAGGAACACAGTGAAGGTGTAATTGCCACAACTGCTTGTCTGGGAGGATTGATTCCACATTTAATTCTTGAGAATAAGTTGGATGAAGCTGAAAAAGCATTGTTTGAGTACAAGAAGATTTTCGGAGAAGATTTTTACATCGAACTTCAAAGACATGGTATTGAAGGGGAAGAAATTATAGAACCGGCATTAATTAACCTTGCTAAAAAGCATAACCTAAAATTAATAGCTACGGCAGACTCCCATTACCTTAAAGAAGACGATGCTTATTCTCATGAAATACTTCTTTGTTTGCAGACCAAGAAGACAATAAGTGAAGATCACTTCAAATTTGACGGAACGGGATATCATTTTATGTCCTGTGAAGAAATGGAAGACTTATTTTCGGATATGCCTGAAATATTAGACAATACTTTGGAAATTGCCGAAAAATGTAAGGTTGAACTTGAATTAAACAACATTAACATGCCTAATTACGAAATACCTGAAAAATTTACAAGTAAAACCGAGTATTTCGAATATCTCTGTAAAAAAGGATTTAATGAGAGATTTGGCGGGACAGAAAAGTACACATCTCAGGAATATCTTGACAGATTTAACTATGAAATTGAAATGATTAAAAAGATGAATTTTGAAGAATACTTTTTGATTGTTTGGGATTTCATAGATTACGCAAAAAAGCATGACATAGCTGTCGGTCCCGGTCGTGGAAGTGTTGTTGGTTCTTTAGTAGCCTACTGCCTGCATATTACAGACATTGACCCTATTCCCTATGATTTATTATTTGAAAGATTCTTAAATCCAGAAAGAGTAAGCTGGCCCGATATTGATACGGATTTTGACTATAACAGAAGAGCCGAGGTTTTTTCATACCTGAAGAATAAATACGGCGAAGACAATGTATGCAAAATAATAACCTTCGGAACCGAAGGAGCCAAAATGGTAGTAAGAGACGTATCAAGGGTTTTAGGAAACCCCTCACTTGGTAACAAAATAGCGAAACTTATTCCCGAAGATCCTAAGATGACTTTAATAAAAGCGTTGAATAATCCGGAGCTTAAAGATATGTATACAACAGACTCTGAAGTCAAAAACATAATAGACATATCTATGAAGCTTGAGGGACTTCCGAGACAAACTTCTGTTCACGCCTGCGGTTTTGTTATCAGCAGCAGGGATGTTACAGAAAATCTTCCTACTGCAATTACTTTAAACAAAGACACAAAAATAAAAGAAAAAACATCTCAGGTGGTAATGAGTGAAGTTGAGGAGTTAGGGCTTTTAAAAATGGATTTGCTGGGTTTAAGAACTATGAGCGTTATAAGTAATTCATTTAAGCTGATTGAAAAGAATCACGGGAAGAAGTACACAATGTCGGATGTTCTGCTTGATGACAGAGATGTGTACAAATATTTAAAAGAAGGCAATACTTCAGGGGTATTCCAGTTTGAAAGTGCCGGAATGACGAGCTTACTGGGTGAAATGTATCAGGATATCGAGACTGTTGAAGAGAAGAATTTACCTCAGATGTTTGAACGTTTGATAGCAGCGGTTGCTTTATATCGTCCCGGTCCTATGGATTATATTCCTGACTACATAAAGAACATGAAGGATATAAACAATATTCGTTACGACTATCCTACATTGGAACCGATATTAAAAAACACCTACGGAGTTATTGTATATCAGGAACAGGTAATGAAAATGGTTCAGAAACTTGCCGGGTATACTTTAGGACGTGCCGATATTGTTCGTAAGGCAATGGGGAAGAAGAAAATAGACATAATGGAGAAGGAAGAAAAAGTGTTTATTTACGGTAACTTAGACGATGACTCTGACAAGGTAAAGGTAAAAGGGTGTATAGCAAACGGCATACCGGAGGAAACAGCGAAGTTCATTTGGGACAAAATGGCTAAATTTGCTGAATATGCTTTTAATAAACCGCACGCCGCTGCGTATGCTTATCTGGCTTATATCACAGCATGGCTTTCATATCACTATCCTTTGGAATTTAATGTATCATTATTAAATTCAGTGTTGGATAAAGCAGACAAATTGGCAGAATACTTATCAGCATGTTATAAGAGAAATATAGCGATTCTTCCTCCCGAAATTAATCATTCCGAGGAAGAATTCAAAATTGAAGACGACAAAATTCGTTTCGGCCTTCTTGGAATAAAATCAATAAACAAAAGCGGTGCCGATATCATTAATGAAAGAAAAAACGGACCTTTTAAAGATTTGCAGGACTTTACTCAAAGGTTAGGGAAGGCCGGCTCCATAAACAAAAAGTTGTATGAGGCATTGGTGTTCTCGGGAGCCGTAGACTGTTTCAAAGGGACCAGAAGAGCGAAGATAGAATCAACTGAAATGTTGATGAAAAATGCTGCTATGTGGAATAAGGTTGCCAATTCGGATCAGATGTCTTTATTTGATCTGTCAAATGACTATGTTGAATCTATGGCAATTAATATTCCAGAACTTCCTGAATATGCAGACATTTTTATGCTGAAGAAGGAAAAGGAATTTGCCGGGTTCTACTTAAGCGGTCATCCGCTTGATAATTACACAGGCAGATTAAAAGCATTAAAGTCAATATACTCGGTTGAAAAGCTGTTAAGCATATCTTCAGTATCAATAAAAAGAGATGTAGAAACTGCCGGGCTTATTACAAACATAAGAACATTCTGGACAAAAAACGGAGACCAGATATATAACTTTGATTTGGAAGATAGATTCCATTCAATCAACTGCGTTGTTTTCTCCGATTATCTTCCTCTAAACAAAATTAACATCATAGAAGACAATGCTGTAGTTATCAAAGGAAGTCTTCAGGAATCACCTGACTGGGGAACCCAGATAATAGTAAAAGATATATTCAGTATAGATACATATCTTAAAACTAATGTCGTTCCTCAAGTTATAACCGTTTCCGTTAACAACAAGGAAGAACAGGATAAACTTTTTAGTATTATCAGAAACAACAAAGGTGATGACACTTCAATAGTGATTTTTGCGAAGAATAAAAACTATCCCCTGAAGGATAAGATAAAATATTCGCCGAAGGTTATTACTTTACTAAAAGATAATTTTGTGAAGGTTGTCGCATCTTAAACAAGAAAATCGCTCTAATAAAAAAAAGAGCGATTTTTTTATTTTTTGGAATATTTAAAAGTGAAAGTACGTAATATATATAAAAATTTCAAGGAGCATTATAAATGCACTAAAATTTAGGAGGAAAATATGGCAGATAACAACAAGAAAAAAGATACGGTTTATGGGTATTATATGTCTTCGCAACCTGACAATGCTGATATAAGTCTTATTTCCAACATAATTCAGGATGGAGTTAAGACATATCATGAGCTGACAAAGAAATTTGCAGCTTGCAAGAGGTTAAGCGAAGAAGAGGCGAAAAGAATTATAGAGAAAATGAAAAGCGAAGGGAAAGTAGGATATTATCATTCGGAATATTATTGCGGAGGATTGATATACTACTTTACCAGATGGGACCCGGAAATAAAAACTTTCCCCGAAAGCGGAGTGTATAAAAAAAATAAAACAAATTACTTCCGACCTTTTTTCAGGGAAAGCAGTAATTAAAAAAAGACCTATTTTTTAAGGGTCTTTTTTTAATATTACAAAAACAAAAACTTTTTTGATATTTTTTCATCCTGCCAAACTTTAGTTAATATTT
>DMWH01000263.1:0-192 GCA_003483345.1 Clostridiales bacterium
CATGTATTATGTTTTGGAAATAAGCCAGGATTTTTGCAGCAACTTTCATGAAACAAACATGAATCTTTTATTTTTCGGAGGAACCGGCTTAGGCAAAACATTTATGTGCAACTGTATTGCAAATGAACTTTTGAATAAAGAAATTTCTGTTTTGTACCAAACTTCTTTTTCATTGTTTGAAACAATTGAAAA
>DMWH01000263.1:291-3342 GCA_003483345.1 Clostridiales bacterium
TGGAGCAGCTTAGGGATACTTATTCTGACAGAATTACATCCCGTATATTCAATAATTTTGTTCCTCTTAAATTCTATGGAAAAGACCTTCGCTTCAAATAGTTACGGGGACGGTTCTTTTAGTTCTCGATATTTGGGGGACGATTCCTTTCACTCTGAAAACTCACTAATATTACTTAAATGAGGTATTTTATGAAATATAATTTAATTTTCGGGCATAAAACCCCGGACACCGACAGCGTATGCTCTGCTATATCTTTTAGTCACTTAAAAAATAAGCTCAATGAACCTTCAAAAGCATATATATTAGGTGATATTAACAAGGAAACAGCCTTTGTTTTAAAATATTTCAATGTAAGTGTCCCGGAAATTCTGGATAATGTAAAAATACAAATAAAGGATTTAGATTTCGAAAGAGTAAAGCCCTTTACCAAGAATAAATCAGTACACTTCGCTTATTTTCACATGAATGAAAACAAACTAAGGACTCTTCCCATAGTTGATGAAGAAAATAATTTGTGCGGGCTGATAACAATGAAGGATATTGCCATGAGTTTGATAAATACAGATCAGCATTATCTATGCACATCTTATGATAATATAATTGAAACACTCCTTGGAAAAAGTATTTTGAAATTTGATGAAATAATCAAAGGTTATGTAATTGTTGCTGCCTTTGAGGAAAAAACACTTCGCAAATCAGACATTGTAAATGAAAATTCAATTGTAATCACAGGCGACAGATATGATGTGATAAAGTATGCCATTGAATCAAAAGTAAGACTCATAATTGTCACGGGGGATTTGAAGGTAACTGAAGAGCTTATTGAAATGGCAATTAAAAATAAGGTTAATATAATAGGCACTGCTTATCATACATATTATACAGCAAAGAATATATCTCTTGCTAAATATGTGGATGATATTATGAAGAAGAGTGATATTATGATGTTTTCAGAGGAAGATTATCTGAATGATTGCAAGGAGGATATTGAGCAGTCGAAGCATTCAAAATTCCCCATAATATCAAAGGATAAAAAATATCTGGGGCTTCTTAGCAGAAGCCATTTAATCAATCCGAAGAAAAAAAAGGTAATCTTGGTTGACCATAATGAAATGAATCAAAGTGCCGATGGGATTGAAGAAGCCGAAATATTGGAAGTTATAGACCACCATAAAATCGGGGATATTAAGACTTCTATTCCGATCAGTTTCAGAAATACACCTGTTGGAAGCACAAGCACCATAATTTTTCAAATGTACAGGGAGAACAATGTAGAAATATCAAAGGATATAGCAGGGCTCATACTGTCGGGAATAATTTCCGATACGCTGCTTTTTAAGTCTCCTACTACAACCGGAAGAGACAAATATGCAGTAAACGAGCTGCTAAAAATTGTTGATTTAGATTTACATGAATATGCAATGGATATGTTTAGGGCAGGAACATCCTTGGAAGGAAAAACATTGGAAGAAATAATTTATCAGGATTTTAAAAAATTTAACTTGGTTTATAAGAATGTGGGTATATCCCAGGTATTCACCTTGGATATTAATGAAATAATGAACAGGAAGGAAGAGTTTGTAAAGCTTATCGACGATATTACCTCTGATAAATATTACTTAATAATAATGGCAGTAACGGATATTGTAAACGAGGGCTCTTATATTTTTTATACTTCATCAAAGGAAAAGTTGGTAAGAATGATTTTTGAAGAAGATGTACACCAAGGTATCTATATAGATAAATGCATCTCAAGAAAAAAACAAATAGTTCCCAAAGTAATAAACGCCCTAAACCAGTTAAAATAATTTCACCGGATTAATTCCTTAAAGGGTCTCATCCTCCATAGACCCTCTTTCTTATTTGGTAGGATGCATTAATAATTAACATTGATAAAAATAAAACTACAGCAACTGCCCTAGTATTATATGGTATTGCAAACACCAGTACCTCCATCACGGGATGCATAAAATATACCAACAAAAGTGCCATAATTCCCCAAAGCAATGAAAATTCAAGGCATATATATGAATGCAGGTTTAACCTGTATGCACTGTAATCCCATAATTTAAAATGAAATACCCTGTCGAGCATTCTACCAACTATATATTCAATTAGGGTGACCAAAAAAATACTTCCCGCTGTCGCAACTATCATTGCCGTTAAGGGGTTGCTTAGCGATAATTCGCACAATATAAAGCCCTCAATTATCAATAATGCGCAGATTCCATATAAGGGACAAAATCCATTAGTAAGAAATCCTCTGCTTATATAAACCTTTCTGTCCGCAATACTTCTAAAGACTGTTTCAAGCAAGAATCCCAAGAATCCGTATATTAAAAAAAACAACAATAAATCCATAGTATTATAATGCATTTTCTCACTCCTTGAAATGTATTCTTTGGAGTAATTTAAGAAATATGCTATTATAAGAATGCCAATTTATGTTTTGAATTATTGAAATTTCCAGTTTTATGACAAGGGGACGGGGGTGTTGTCATCATTTTAAAACGTATTTTTTTAAATCATTTATGGATTCAAGCCGTACACTTTTAAAAGCAATCAGTCCCATTAAATATAAGAGGAATAATATGCATATTGACGATATTAAGGAAATAATATGACGGGAATTTTGCACGAACAAAAAATATGAATATCTAGATAATATTCCGGCAATTACTGCAGCAACAAGGGGTTTAAAAATCCAGTCGGAAATATCAAAAACAATGCTTGAAATCTGCAATAATCTAAACAGGTATAAAATCGTATTAAGTATTGTAGTTATAAACAATGCAAACAAATATGCATTGAATCCGTAAACAGGCACAAATACGTATATGATAAAAATTTTCAACACAGATTCAATAATATTTACAACAAAAGAGCTTACCTGCTCTCCAAGAGCATTTAGCATGGATGATATAACCATGTTTAAATACATGAAAGGACACACATATGATATTAATTTTATCATGAGACCCACTTGGCGGTTGTTGTAAACAGCCATGGCTATTTCATTGGGGAATGATACAAATACCGCTACCACCA
>DMWH01000263.1:3455-4301 GCA_003483345.1 Clostridiales bacterium
GTTCTTAATATTGAGTTAATATAAGAAGTGGCAGAAACAGGAACAGAAATTTGCAGGATTTTAAAAACCATATTATCCGCCTTTGTCTGTGTCTTGGTCAAGCGAGGTTTTTTATCGAATATATAGAAAAACCAAACCAAAAATAAAGCAAATATTTCTTCTGCAGTCATTCCGATTGCAACTGCGGCACATCCGTATTCCAAACCTTTGGGGAGAAAAGCCCCCATCAAATAGATTATCAAAAATATTCTTACAAATTGCTCGGTCATNNAGGCTTGGAGCCAAGTAAAGCAAAGCCAATACCGTCCTGTCATCATTCAATATATTAGAGCCAATATAATCAGCAAAGTAATACAGCACAGCTCCGGCTGCAAAACCCGTGAAAATAGAAATACCTATGGATTGGTGGAGAACTTTTTTAGCATTCAAATAATTTCCCAAAGCAACCTGTTCTGAAATCAGTTTCGAAATAGCTACCCTGATTCCCGAAGTTGCAAGGGTGACCATGAGGAAGAAAAAGGAAAGAATTAATTGATACAAACCCATTCCTTCCGACCCTATGGTATTGGCTAAATATATTCTGAAGAACATTCCCACAAAGCGAACAGAAGTAGTAGCTATTGTTAATATTAATGTACCAATAATAATTTTTTCCTTTCTCATATTTCACCTCAAAATTTTCAACTAATATACTATATGCTGAATATTTCGATTTATTTTAGGTCATTGAGGGTATAATTAAAAATGTAATTATTATATTTTCTCTTGACATATGAAAAAAGATAGTTTATTATAACAATATACCCCCCAGGGGGGTAGGGTAATAATAAAGAGGTGAAATAATGA
>DMWH01000127.1 GCA_003483345.1 Clostridiales bacterium
CCTTTCAGCTTATTATATTTTTATTTTACCTGATTAAAATATTATTGCAGTGACTAGGTCACAAATCGGTAATTTTTGTTTTATGATATGATTTTATCCGATTTAGATATTATTGCAGTGACTAAATCACAAATCATAATATAGTTTTTAATCTATTGCATTTACAAAAATCAAATTTATTAAATTATTTTAAAAGGGTATACTATAAAAAAATTATTGGAGATTAAAATGGAAAAATTATTTTTACAGACAGAAAACGGATTAATTCCCCTTGATGAAAAAATGATTGAAAAGTATAACTTAGTGAAAGGCAGAAAGTCCCCTTTTACTCGTTATTATGTAGTTGACGAAACGGGAAATCACAATTTTGGTTCAACAAAAGAAACATCAAGTGACGACGGTGATAAAATGCCTGCAGGAGAAGGTGCAGAAGATGATGAAATTGTAGAATTTTCCGATACGGGAGCAATCCTTTCACAGTCGGAAATTATTGATTTTTCTCACGGAACAGATTCAGAGGAACCATAGTAATAAAACTATTGACAATTGAGCAGACATTCAACTATAATATAATCAAACGGTTGAACAATCATTCAACTGAAAACGGGAGGTAGAAATGTCTTCTAATGAAGGTTTTGTATGCGACTGTGAAGTGATTCATGGAGATATTGTTAATGAGGTCAAAAAAAGGATGCCCGATGATGAGGATATTTATGATTTATCGGATTTCTTTAAGGTGTTGGGTGACAGCACAAGAATGAGAATAATTTGGGCGCTGGATGAAAGCGAAATGTGTGTTTGCGATATTGCTGTTTTGTTGAATATGACCAAGTCAGCCATTTCTCATCAGCTGCGTGCATTAAGAAATGCAAATTTAGTTAAGTTCAGAAAAGAAGGCAAGACGGTTTATTACTCCTTGAAGGACAAGCATATAAGGGATATATACGAAATAGGTATGGAGCATATCAAAGAAAAATATAACAAATAAATCAAAGCAAAATATAATGAATAAACTGAACCAATATGTGGAGGAAGATATGACAAAGACGTATAAATTGCAAGGATTGGATTGCGCTANNTGGCGGTTAATTATCAGTGCAATATTTTTTGTTTCTGCAATAATTATAAATGACAGCCAATTAAAATTAATAATGTATATAATAAGTTATATATTAGCCGGTGGCGATGTAGTAAAAAGAGCAATTGAAAACATTAAAAACGGACAAGTTTTTGATGAAAATTTTCTGATGTCTGTTGCTTCAATCGGAGCGTTTTTTATAGGTGAAGCTCCTGAAGGTGTCGGCGTAATGTTATTTTATCAGATTGGTGAAATGCTTCAAAGCTATGCGGTGGGACAATCCAGAAGATCTATTTCAAGTTTGATGGATATTCGTCCGGATTATGCAAATGTATTAAGGAATGGCGAAGTTCTTACAATACCTCCTGAAGAAGTGGAGATAGGTGAAATAATAGTAATAAAAGCGGGAGAAAGGGTTCCCCTTGACGGTATTGTCGTGGAAGGGAACTCAATGCTCGACACATCAGCTCTTACAGGCGAATCACTTCCAAGGGAAGTAATTGTGGGAAGCGAATTGTTAAGCGGTTGCATTAATATGAATGGATTGCTCAACGCAAAGGTTACAAAGAGCTATAGCGAATCCACCGTAAATAAGATACTTGAATTGGTAGAAAATGCAAGCAGCAGGAAATCCAAATCGGAGAAATTCATAACAAGATTTGCAAGGGTTTACACGCCAGTTGTGGTTGTAATAGCAGTTGTTCTCGCAATTATACCGCCATTGATTATTAAGGGTGCTACATTTAATGAGTGGATTTACAGATCATTGGCATTTTTGGTTGTATCATGTCCTTGTGCATTGGTAATTTCAGTTCCTCTGAGTTTCTTCGGAGGAATAGGAGGTGCTTCCAGAAACGGNNGTTTTTGACAAAACCGGAACATTAACTAAGGGTGTTTTCAAAGTTCAAAAAATTCATTCTGAGAAAATTAAACCGGAGGAGCTTTTAAAACTTGCAGCTTATGCAGAAAGTTATTCAAATCACCCGATTTCTCTTTCATTAAAAGAAGCATACAAAAAAGATATCGACATTGAAAAAATTTCTCAAGTGGAAGAAATTTCAGGACATGGTGTATCTGCTGTAGTGGAAAATATAAAAATCTTGGCAGGAAATGATAAGCTTATGGAAAAATTCAAAATTCCATACAATAAAGAAACATCTGGAGGAACTCTAGTCCATATTGCTGCAGACGGAGAATACGCAGGGTATATTCTGATTGCTGATAAGATAAAGGATGATGCTTTTGAAGCTGTAAGTGATTTAAAGAAACATAACATCAATGATATAGTAATGCTTACCGGTGACAGTGAATCGGTTGCAATAAATACTGCAAGGGAATTGGGAATTGACAGGGTTTATGCCGGGTTATTGCCTGCAGACAAAGTTGAAAAAGTAGAAGAATTGATTTCTCAAAAATCGAAAAAGGTAACATTAATGTTCGTGGGAGACGGTATTAATGATGCACCTGTTTTGGCAAGAGCCGATGTGGGAGTTGCAATGGGAGCTCTTGGCTCAGATGCTGCAATTGAAGCTGCTGATGTTGTAATTATGACGGATGAGCCGTCTAAAATTGCAAAAGCAATTGAAATTGCGAAAAATACTATAAAGATTGCATATCAAAATGTTATTTTTGCCATATCGGTAAAAGTGATAATTCTGGTTTTGAGCACCTTAGGCCTTGCAAGCTTATGGGCTGCAGTATTTGCAGATGTTGGCGTAACCTTTATAGCTGTATTGAATGCCATGAGGGCACTTAGACTTAATAATTAAATAAATATTTAAAAAAATGTGAGGGTTTTAGCCCGAAGAATCTCATGAAAAATCTCAATTACCTGTTGAGATTTTTTGTTTAATATGCTAAATTATGGATATATATAAAAGTACAATAATATAAACAACTCATCTATGCGAAACATTATACGACAGTTCTCAAGAATCGAAACATCTCGGTGTTTTTTCTCAATCTGATACATTTTCTCATCATGACATAATTTCAGGCATGCATTTTATATCATTTGACTGTCCTACAATCCGTGTATGACAAAGACCTAGAATCTTAAAAGCTTGTCATAAAAATTATAATATAAAATATTATTTATATTAAAGGGGTGGTGCCTTGGAAAAATTTATTGTTGAAATCGGCATGGGAGCGGATTTCCATGGCCAGGATGTGACGGATGAGTGTATCCGTAAAAATTAAAAATGATGGGAGGTAGTATTTTGAAAATCACTAACGAACAATTGAAAGAAATGTATTTGACCATGCTAAAGATTCGAAAGTTTGAAAAAAGTGCGTCAGAATTGTTTGCTGCAGGAAAAATTCCGGGCTTTGTCCACCTCTATATAGGTGAAGAAGCTGTTGCAACAGGCGCTTGTGCAAATTTAAGGGAAGATGACTACATAACAAGCACCCACAGAGGGCACGGACACATAATCGCCAAGGGCGGAGAATTAAAATTCATGATGGCTGAACTTTTTGGAAGGGAAGACGGATATTGCAAAGGCAAAGGCGGCTCGATGCATATTGCCGATGCAACCAAGGGCATTTTGGGAGCAAACGGTATAGTAGGCGCAGGTCATAATATTGCAGTAGGTTCGGGCTTGGCTATTCAACACAAGAAAACAGACCAGGTCTGCGTATGCTTTTTCGGTGATGCGTCAACCAACCAGAGTACATTCCATGAAGCTTTGAACTT
>DMWH01000101.1:0-3458 GCA_003483345.1 Clostridiales bacterium
GGTTTATCCTGTCTTCTTTTTAACCTTTGTATTGTATGAATCAAATAAATGTAGTAGAATATAATGGAGTTTACATTTTATTCCATTGTTACAAACATAAAATTACAAGGAGAGGGAGTATGAAAAAATTAATTTCGGTAGTATTAATCGGCATTATGTTAATTTCAACGATGACGGGTTGTGGTGCAAATGAATTGGGGTACTTAAATTTAGCCAAAGAAATTTCATCACAGACACAGTATGGTTTTAATAACAAAACATCTGTTAAACTTTTGAAAGATTTAGTCGGAGAAGAATACAACATTGACTTTGAAATAGACGGCGAAGTCAATATGGACAATTTAAATGACTTGTACGGTACCATGGATTTTACTTTAAAAATTAATGATATAGCGGTTGAAAATCCCATAAGTATTAAGTTAGCAGACAATAATGTGTATATTTCCAAAAATGCTGTTATTGAAATGATAAAGTATGAAAAAATCCTTAACGGTACTGATGAATCCTCAAAAATAGTTGAAGAACTGTACAACAATGATTTAAAAGATATAGATTACATAGTGATTAACAGTCAAGCATTCAACGATGGATTTCAACCGGGTTTAAGCTATGGATTTTTAGAAATGCAGGGAAAAGAAGTTGAATATTCAGAAATGTATGATTATACTCATGAGTATTTAACAAAAGCATTTAAGGGTTTTGACACAGAGCTTATAAAGAAAGTAAACAATGGTTATTCTTTTGAATTGACACCGGAAAGCACTCTGAAATTTGTAAAAAGTTTAGTTGCCTATTTAGATGAAAACAGGGAAGTTGTTTTTGACGAAACTATTAATTATTTGGAAAATATATATTCTCTTATAGTTGAGGAAGAGTTCACTGAAGAAGAAAAAGCAGCAGCAATAGCCGAAATAAAAGAAAGCAGACAAGATTTCTACGATTTTATCGACGAAGCAGTATTGTTTATGGAAGAATCGGAAGAGCTTGAATCAGCCGCTTCAATGTTTGATGACAGCATTATAAAAGTGGATATTTATAAGGAAAAGAACTCTTATAAAGAGGTAACAGAAGCAGAAATCGTATATGAAAATGTAAGTATGGGAAGACTGTCTTCTACAACAACGATAATTCCAAAGGAAGTTGAAAAAATATCTGTAACAGGAAACACTATAACTTTGGAAGAAATGGAAAAGGCTTATACTAAGGCAGAAAATAAAGTTAATCCGGTTCAAAGAATTGAGCTTCAATGGTATTTTGACAGTTATGATGCACAAGTTAACAAATACAGGTTAAGCGGCAATGTTGATTGGGATTATCAGCCTTTTGTAATAATTGAAGACAGAGTATATCTTCCGTTAAGATACATCGGTGAATCCTTTGACGAAACAGTAGATTGGGACAATGAAAATAAAAAAGCATATATTATAAGAGGCGACGAAAAAATCGATATGACAGGTGTATTGGTAAATTCAAGAACAATGGTTAAAATAAGAGATTTTGAAAAATTAGGATACAAAATTGAATATAATCAGGTNNGATGGTTTGTCCACAGCTATAATTATCAAATAACAAAAAAAGGCAGGTTAATTAATTTATTTTTAGCAATAATAAAAATAAAAATTAACATAAGGAGCAAATATGGATAAGAGACCTAAGCCTGATGACAGAAGAGACAATGTTGAAAGAATTCAGTTTAATATTGATAATACAATAAGAAATTACAGGGAAACAAAAGATAAAATCAAAATAACCGAAGATGAAAAGCAAAGACAAGAATTAGAAGAAAAGAACGAAAGGCGCGATCAAGCATTAAAAAGTATGCGTAAAGAAATAAGGCAAGAAGCAACAGATAGAAAAAATAATTACAAATAATGATGTTGATGTCTTGTGTCATTCTGATACAGTGAAGAATCATATATTCTTCGTCAGGATGACATTTTTTTCTTTTTAGGAATTGTTTTTGCACCTTGCGAAATTCAAGGTTTTACAATATAATTTAACTGTAATTAAATTGAAAGGAACTATTGATGATTAGTATAAATATAAAAGAAGCAGCTGACATTTTAAATGCTCAGTGTACAGGAACATATGATTCGGACAAACATATAAAAGGTGTAAGTATTGATTCAAGAAATGTTACAGAAAACAGTCTTTTCATACCCATAAAGGGGATGACCGTAAATGGGCACGCCTTTGTTAAAGATGCCATAAAAAAGGGAGCTGCGGCAACCTTGTGGAATAAAGATGAGCCAAATCCTCCTCATGATATTGCTGTTATTTTGGTTGAAGATACGGTAAAAGGCTTACAGGAGCTTTCCAGATATTACAGAAATAAATTAAATACTAAAATAGTGGGCGTGACAGGCAGCAACGGAAAGACATCCACAAAGGACATAACCGCTGCAATACTGTCTCAAAAGTTTAAAACACAAAAAACCATTGGAAACTATAACACAGAAATTGGAGTTCCGTTTACGCTTCTTTCCTTAGATGAGGACTGTCAAGCGGCTGTTATAGAAATGGGCATGGAAAGAAAGGGTGAAATTGATTTTTTAGCTGATTTGGTACAACCGGATATTGCAATATTAACAAGTGTCGGTTTAGTACACATAGATAATTTCACTTCAATTGAAGAAATAGCCAAAGCAAAACTTGAAATTGTTAATGGTATTAAAGATAAGGGCCTATTTATTTATTACGGTGACGATACTTTGATTGAAGAAACCGTGAAAAATACTCAAATCAAAAAAAGCATACGAAAACAAACATTCGGTTTAAATAAAAACAATACAATATGGCTTAAGGAATTTAAGCAAGACTTAGAGGGCATTACAATCAAGGTTAGCGATGAGCGCTTTGATGAGCTGCATATTGATATATTAGGCAAGCATCAAGCTTTAAATGCTATGGCAGCAATTTTGGCTGCTCTGGAATTAGGAATGAACCCTGAAGAAATTAAGTCAGGACTTTTAAGAATTGAAAAAACAGGCCTTAGAAACGAAGTTATAAATATTAATAAATGCAATATTTTAAATGACTGCTATAAATCTAATCCTGTAAGCATTAAAGCTGCCTTAGATATTTTTGAATTATTCAATTCAAAAAAGAAAATTGCCGTATTGGGGGACATGCTCGGTTACAGAGAAATGAGCCATGATGTCCATTACAAGGTAGGGAGAGATTTATCCCGTCATCATATTGATGAACTTGTTACCATAGGACAAGAAGCAAAATTTATAGCTAAGGCTGCCATGGAAAATACAAATATTAAAAATATAGTTGAATTTGATACGAAGGAGGAAGCTGCCCTATATTTAAAAAAATATTTAATGGAAGACTGTACAATTTTGGTTAAGGGCTCAAGGTTTTTAAAACTTGAATATATAGCAAATAAATTAAAGGAGTGGGAAAATGAATAAAATAAAATTAGCCATATTATTTGGAGGAAAGTCTGATGA
>DMWH01000101.1:3510-11425 GCA_003483345.1 Clostridiales bacterium
AGCACGGACAAAATTAATAACGATACATGGCATCAGGGCAATTTAAGTCCTGTATTGTTGAGTATGGGCGATTTTAAAGGACTGATAAAACTTAACGAAAGAGACAAAGTTTACGAAAAAATTGAAATAGACTGTATTTTTCCCGTTCTCCACGGCAGGAACGGCGAGGACGGCACCATTCAGGGAATGTGCCAGATGGCAGGAATTCCTTTTGTAGGTTGTGATATGACTTCATCAGCTGTATCCATGGACAAGGAATACACACATATGATATGCGAAATGTCAGGAATTAAAACCGCTCCTTTTATGTCCGTTGTAAATCATAAAACCCTGAATATTAAAAATTTATATAAAGAGGCTTTAGAAAAGCTTTCCCTTCCCTTGTTCATCAAGCCTGCCAACAACGGTTCTTCCATCGGTATAAGCAAGGTGAGAAACTATGACGAATTTGAAAAAGGAATTATGGAAGCCTTTGAATACGACAAAAAAATTGTTATCGAGTCAAATATTGAAGGATTTGAAATCGGCTGTGCTGTAGTGGGAAATGAAGAGCTGTTAATAGGTGAAGTTGATGAAATTGAAACCAAGAATGACTTTTTTGATTATGTTGAAAAGTATTCTCAACATAATTCAAAGATTCATTGTCCCGCACGAATCAGCGATGACTTAAAGGCTCAGGCAAAAGAAATCGCTGCTAATACTTACAAAGCCTTAGGCTGCAGAGGGCTTTCCAGAGTGGATATGTTTTTAACTCCAGACAATGAAATATATTTAAATGAAATCAATACTATTCCCGGTCTTACGGATTTAAGCAGATATCCTTCGATGCTTAAAAAAATAGGCATTGAATACAAGGATTTGATTGTTAAACTTGTTAATTTGGCAATGGAAAGAGATGAATAGAGATTGATCGTCATTGTTATTAATTACAGGTAAGTGTCATTCTGAACGCAGTGAAGAATCTCACGAGATCTTTCGTTTATGCTCAGGTGACAAAGTGCATTCATTTATTGTGGTATTACAACACTTATTAGTTTTCTTTTTTAATGTTGATTTGCTCCTGAGCGGCTGCTGTTATTATTGTTTGACCTATGTTGTTGATAAACTTTCCTAATATAATTTGTTCTTTCGGGTCGATATCATCTATTAATAAAATGCCGATTAAGGTTGACAAAAGTACAAATTGCTTGGGGGGCAAGGTTGTGATGCATGAAATAAGCGCCTTGTATGTAGTATTTGTTTTATTTTCGATTATTTTGTCATCGGGTTCATCAATATTTAATTTTCTGATTATACCTTCAAATATAAGACTTTCTTTGTCCATACATACACATCCTCTATACTTACTAAATTAATATATGTTTTATATCTGTTAAAGTTACACACATTAAAAGAAAAAGAGAACGGATTGCCGTTCTCTTAAAATTTCAAAAAATAGGTTACGTATCTTTATTTAAGTCCCAGTATTACACGAGCTTCGTCAGGTGTAGCTACTTCACGACCGAATTCTCTTGATAATTTAGCAACCCTTTCAACTAATTGAGCATTTGATTTAGCAAGTTCGCCTTTTTTATAATAAATATTATCTTCAAAACCTGTCCTTACATGACCGCCTAGTATTATAGCTGCCATATTTACAGGCAGCTGGAATCTTCCTACTGCTGCGGCAGTCCATGTAGAGCCTGCAGGAATTGATTCTACCATGTATAACAAGTCCCTGAGCTCTGCTCCCATTGCTCCGGGTACTCCAAGCACAAAGTCATAGTGCATTGGCGTTTTTAGGATGCCTTTTTTAGCCATTCTGATTGAAGTGTCAATCATACCCTTTTCAAAGCATTCCAGTTCAGGTTTAACACCAAGTTCATACATGCGGTTTGCAAATTTTATAATATTTTCTTCAGTATTCATGAAAACATCATTGCCAAAGTTGCATGTTCCCATGCTGAGTGTTGCCATTTCAGGTTTTAATTCTATTGGCTGCATCCTTTGCTCTGGTGTGTGCCATGTAGCTCCGCCGGTAGATGGCTGGAATATAATGTTGCACTTTGCTTCAATTTTTTCTTTGATTGCTTTGTAGTACTTATAGTCCTGAGTAGGGTTGCCCTCTTCATCCCTGGCATGAACATGTACCATTGATGCTCCCGCCAGGAAGCATTCATATGCAGCTTCAGCAATTTCATCCGGTGTAATCGGCAAATTAGGCTGTTGCTCTTTTGTTACTTCTGCTCCGGTAAGACAAGCAGTAATAATTAATTTTTCCATTTTAACCTCCATTATAATTTTTTGCCTATGTTTATTTTATCGTATAAATTCAATATAGTCAATCGATTGTTAAAGACATGTCATAACATAATTCAGTAATAATATTAGATAGTATTATCCCTAAAAGAAGGAAGATTCCGAAAACAATTATTTTCTTGACTATTATAATATTAAATGATATTATTTAAACACTCGTCGAGAACTTATCCGTATTTTTCCATAATGTTGATTAGTTGAATATGCAGGGAGGTACTATGGAGCTTAGAAATTTAAAGCTTTCTGAATTAAAAGAATTGGCTAAGTCAAAAGGCATACATGACGCCTATAAATATAAGAAAGATGAATTGATTTTAAAATTAAACGAAATTGAATCTGATAATAATGATGAAAGTAAAGAAACGATTAACGATTTGAAAATTCCGGAAGACAAAAAAGAAACTGAACAAGAAATGGAATTGCCTGATAAAATAGTTGAAGAAATTGAATCAAGCGGTACGGAAGCCTTAAAAGTAACAGGCATACTTGAAACCCATTCTGACGGCTACGGCTTTTTAAGAACTAATAACTATTTAACAAGCGATGATGATGTCTACATATCCCCTTCTCAAATCAGAAGATTTCATATGCAAACCGGTGACAAAATTTCAGGTATTACAAGACCTCCTAAACAAGGAGAAAAATTTAAGGCATTGCTTTATGTTAAAGAAATAAATGACCAGAATCCTGAATTAGCAAGGAACAGAAAAGAGTTCGATACGCTTATCCCCGTTTATCCTGATCAAAGAATCAAGTTAGAAATATCACCCATAGACATTGCGATGAGAATTATTGATTTAATTGCCCCCATAGGACGCGGGCAAAGAGGTATGATTGTAGCTCCTCCAAAGGCAGGCAAAACAACAATTTTAAAAAATATAGCAAATAGTATAGCCGAAAACTATCCTGAAATTGAAATTATTATGCTCCTAATAGATGAACGTCCCGAAGAAGTAACGGATATGAAACGAAATGTAAAGGGTGACGTTGTTTATTCAACCTTTGATGAATTGCCTAAAAATCACATTAAAGTAGCTGAAATGGTATTGGAAAGGGCGAAAAGACTTGTTGAGCATGGTAAAGATGTTGTTATTCTATTAGACAGCATTACAAGACTTGCCAGAGCATACAATCTTACTATTACCCCTACGGGAAGGACCTTGTCAGGCGGGCTTGATCCGGGAGCTCTGTACGGTCCGAAGAGATTTTTTGGCGCTGCCAGAAATATTGAAAACGGCGGAAGCCTTACAATCCTTGCCAGCGCTTTAATTGAAACAGGCAGCAGGATGGATGATTTAATATTTGAAGAATTCAAAGGCACCGGCAATATGGAAATTCACTTAGACAGGAAGCTTTCGGAAAAAAGAGTATTTCCTGCCATTGATATAAATAAATCCGGAACAAGAAGAGAAGAATTGCTGCTTAATAATGAAGAAATGCAGACAATATGGCAATTAAGAAAAGCAATGAGCAATTTTTCTACTGCAGATGTTACCGAAAGAATAATTGAAGGATTGATTAGGACCAAGACAAATGATGAATTCGTAAAACAAGCTGCACAGATTTTGAATATCGAAAAAATGAAAGCTGATTTAAATGACAGATACTATTAATTTTAAAAATAAATCATTGTATTATATAAAACCTTATGTTATAATACTCAAGGTTAATTGAAGATAATACATTTATATAGAGTAAGAAAGAGGTGAACGGTATGAAAAAAGATATACATCCCAATTATAAAACTGTTACTGTAAAATGTGCATGTGGAAATACATTTGAAACCGGGTCTGTATTAGACGAAATTAGAGTTGAAATATGTTCAGAATGCCATCCTTTCTTTACCGGCAAACAAAAATTTGTTGATAAAGGCGGAAGAGTTGACAGATTTAAGAAGAAGTACGGAATTGAATGATGTACTTAAGGCAATTTAGGGGAAACCTTAAATTGCTTTTTAGTTTGGAGACATTCCTTTTTTCAATATCCCTTATTGTTTAAAAAAATATTTTATGCTATAATGAATACAAAAAATGAAGAAAAAAAAATTACAGGGTTCAGGTGGTGTATATGTCTCATCAAGCAATATACAGAAAATTCCGTCCTAAAATATTTGATGATGTCTTGGGTCAGGAGCATGTGACCAGAACATTGAAGAATCAAATAATGTCTCAAAATATAGCCCATGCTTATCTTTTCAGCGGAATAAGAGGCACCGGAAAAACATCCACTGCCAAGATATTTGCAAGAGCTGTTAACTGTTTAAACAACCATGAAGGAAATCCATGCAATGAATGCGAAATATGTATAAGCATTTTGGATGAAACCAATATGGACGTAATTGAAATGGATGCAGCATCAAATAATGGCGTAGATGATATTAGAGAGCTTAGAGACAAGGTAATGTTTTTGCCTGTTAAAAGCAAGTACAAGGTATACATAATAGATGAAGTACATATGCTGTCAAAAGGCGCCTTTAATGCGCTTTTAAAAACCTTGGAAGAGCCGCCTGAGCATTTATTATTCATTCTTGCAACTACGGAGCCGCAAAAAATTCCTGCTACAATATTATCCAGGTGCCAGAGATTTGACTTAAAGAGAATCAATGCTGATATTATTGTAGAAAATATGAAAAAAATCTGCAATGAATTAGAAATAAAGTACGAAGAAAAAGCCTTGAAATTGATTGCAGCAAATTCTGAAGGAGCAATGAGAGATGCTCAAAGTATTTTGGACAGATGTATATCCTTTAATTCTCAAGTTGATTATGATACCGTAATAAATTTATTGGGGACAGTCAATTATCAGGTTATTTTGGAAGCAGTTGAAGCAATAGCAGACAAGAATATTGTAAAAACCATGTCTTTAGTTGACAATATTTTAAACAGCGGAAAAGAGCTTACATTTTTTCTTGATGAGCTTATTATTTGTTTTAGAAATATGCTTATAATTAAAACGACAAATTCTTCCGATAATTTAATGAGAATATCTGAAGATGAAACAAATGAAATTAAAGAATTAAACAAAAAAATCAGTGTTGAAGAAATAGTTAAGATAATAGAGGAGCTTTCAATAGCACAGTCTGAATGCAAGAAGGCATTAAATCCAAGGGTTCTTTTGGAAACAAAGCTTATAAAGATGCTACATAATGTACATTATGTAAACCTGGATGTATTAGTCGAAAGAATTGAAAACATAGAAAGCAGCATAAATGGAAAATATCAGCCTAAAGACGCAGTAAAAGAGCCGGAAAGCACAGAAAACATTGAAAGAACAATAAAGACAACTAGTGTAAAAAAAACCGAAAAGGAAGATATATTAAAAACCGAAAAAATTGAAAATGTAGACAAAAATAAAGAAGAAGCTCTTGAAAATAAGCAACAAAACAAAAGCGACCAAGCAATTTTTGATGCCATAATTAGTGAATGGCAGTCTTTACTTAAAGAAATCAGGAGAGAAAATGCAGGCTTGCAAGCTATTATTAGAGAGTCCAAGCTGACTGAGGTAATAAACAAAAAAGCTGTATTTGAATTCGACTCTAAGTTTACATTCCATATTAATGCTGCAAATCAGCCTAAAAACAAAGAAGAATTCAAAGAGATATTAAGCCGTTTTTTAAATGAAAAATGCGAAGTTGAATTTATTACAAAAAAAGAAATAAAAAGTGTAAAACCAAAAACAACTATAAAAGATGTATATGAAGATTTAAAAAATGAGTTTGGAGAAATAGTAGAATATAAACAGGAGGATTGAAATGGCAAAAGGCAGAAAAATGCCCATGGGTATGCCCGGAGGCGGGAATATGAACAATATGATGAAACAGGTTCAAAAAATGCAAAGACAGATGGAAGAAATGCAAAAAGAACTTGAGCAAAGAGAAGTGGAAGCTACATCTGGCGGAGGAGCTGTCTTGGTTAAGGTCACCGGCAAGAAAAATTTGGTTGAACTTAAAATAGATCCGGAAGTAGTAGATAAGGATGATGTTGAAATGCTTGAAGACATGATTGTGGCTGCAGTTAACGAAGCTTTCAGAAAAGCAGATGAAATGATGGAAACCGAAATGAAAAAGGTAACAGGCGGATTAAACATACCTGGGTTAATATAATGGAGCATTATACCGTACCTATTACGAAACTAATAGAAGAACTGGCGAAACTTCCCGGAATAGGCAGAAAATCTGCTCAACGGCTTGCATTTCATATTTTGGAAATGAAGAGCAGCGACGTTATAGAGTTGGCAAAAGCGATAGTAAATGCAAAAAAATATACAAAACATTGCCAAAGGTGCGGAAATTTAACCGAAGGGGAACTGTGCAGCATTTGCAGCAGTTTAAAGAGAGACAGTTCAACCATATGTGTTGTTGAAGATGCAAGAGATATTTCAGCTATGGAGCGAACCAAGGAATACAAAGGAGTCTATCATGTTCTTCATGGAACAATTTCTCCTCTAGATGGAATCGGTCCTGATGATATAAATATTAAAAGTTTAATATCAAGGCTTAATACAGATATAAAAGAAGTAATCTTAGCAACCAATCCCACAATAGAGGGAGAAGCAACGGCTGTTTATATATCCCGCCTCATAAAACCCATGGGAATAAAGGTAACACGCATAGCTCATGGAATTCCGGTAGGCGGAGACATAGAATATGCCGATGAAGTAACTCTTATGAGAGCGATGGAAGGCAGAAGAGAAATGTAAAAAGAATTCCGGGGACGGACCTCAAAATTCCGGTAATACTGGGATGAAGTCACCGGAAGGTCCGTTCCCGTAATTATGGAATAAAAATAACAAGAGGGATGAGTATGAATAAAAAAGACGAACCGGAAAGCGATTCCAAATTTAAAAGTTTTCTAAGAAGAAAAAATATTGAAATTTCTGCTCAAAGATACCTGATTGAAGCATTGGGTTTAATGGCTTACGGTCTTTTTGCATCTTTGCTGATAGGTACAATTCTCAATACTATCGGCAAAAAGTTTGGCATTTCTTTTTTAACCGAGACAGTATGGCCTATTTGCAGTCAGATGACGGGAGCTGCAATAGGTGTTGCCGTAGCTTATGGACTAAAGGCTCCGCCTTTAGTCTTGTTTGCATCTACAATTACAGGAACGGCAGGTAATATCTTAGGTGGGCCTGCAGGTGCTTTTTGCAGTGCTTTGGTGGGTGCTGAATTTGGTAAATTAGTTTCAAAAGAAACAAAAATAGATATTATTATTACTCCGGCTGTTACTATTATTGCAGGTGTCTTAATTGCTTCATTGGTAGGACCTGCTATAGGAGCATTTATGAGTGCAACGGGTGAATTTATAATGTATGCTACAACCCTGAGGCCTTTTTTAATGGGTATATTGGTTTCAGTTGTGGTAGGCATAGTATTAACACTGCCTATAAGCAGTGCAGCTCTTTGTATGATGCTTGGTCTTTCAGGCATAGCCGCCGGCGCAGCAACTGCAGGATGCTGTGCACATATGGTAGGTTTTGCTTTTTTGAGTTTTAAGGAAAACGGCTGGGGAGGAGTTGCAGCTCAAGGATTGGGAACATCAATGCTGCAGATGCCGAATCTTGTGAGGAATCCCAGGTGCTGGATTCCTGCCGTAATAGTATCTGCCATTACGGGTCC
>DMWH01000101.1:11481-13962 GCA_003483345.1 Clostridiales bacterium
GTGTGGTTGGGAATACTAATACTATACATTTTAATTCCGGTGGTACTCACTCCGCTTATCGGTAATATTTTAAGAAAGGTCGGTTGGATTAAAGATGGCGATTTGAAGTTAGATTTAGTCTAGCCTAATGTATGACCCTTAATCCGTATATTAGGTTTACATAATTGATTTTATGTAAACCTTAGTGATAAAAGAAAGTAAAAAATAATATAGAGGAGAGTTATGGCACAGCTTTATTTCAGATATAGCACCATGGGTGCTGGAAAGAGTATAGAAGTACAAAAGGTTGCATTTAATTATGAAGAAAGAGGACAAAACCCCTTAATATTTACATCTTCAATTGATAACAGATTTGCAGAATCAGGAATTGTTGCTTCGAGAATCGGGCTGAGCAGAAGAGCAATACCTGTTTATGATGATATGAATATTTTTGAAGTCATTAAAGAGTATAATGATATATTCGGTGTTGATGCCGTAATAATTGACGAATGTCAGTTTTTGAAAAAACACCATATACAAGAGCTTACGGACGTAGTTGATGAGTTAAATATACCTGTTATGTGCTATGGATTGAGAGCTGATTTCAGAAATGAATTATTCGAAGGCTCTTACTGGCTTTTTGCATTAGCTGATAAAATTGAAGAAATTAAGACTATTTGTTGGTGCGGTAAAAAAGCATTAACTAATGCCCGTATTGTGGACGGTAAAGTAGTATATGTGGGCGAACAAATTTTTATAGGAGGCAATGAAAGTTACATGCCTCTTTGCAGGAAGCACTATAAGGAAGGAAAGATTATGCCTTACAGGGAAAAAGGTGAGGATTTAATAATAAGATATGAAAAGCTTAAAAAAGAAAAATAAATATGATTACTCAATAGTGATTATATAAGGAGATCATATGGCAATATTTGAAGATTTTATGAAGTTAGATATCAGGGTGGGAGAAATAGTAGAAGCAAAAAACTTTGAAAAGGCAAGGAAGCCTGCTTATAAACTGATTGTTGATTTTGGACATGAAATCGGAACTAAAAAATCAAGCGCCCAGATTACAGAATGTTATAAAGTTGATGAGCTTATAGGCAAACAGGTTTTGGCAGTTGTGAATTTTCCTCCGAGACAAATTGCGGATTTCATATCTGAAGTGCTTGTGCTTGGGGTTTACACAGAAAAGGGAGTAGTCTTGATTAAGCCTGACCAAAGAGTAGAAAAAGGCACTAAATTAGGATAAAGAGAAGTATAATAAGTGGAGGAATTATGAAAAGTGTATTTTATTATGATACGGATATCGGCAGAATAGGTATTGCAGAGGATGGGAATTTCATAACGAATGTTTTTTTTGAAAACGAGGAGCTTGAGGATATTAAAATAAATGAAACTCCTTTAATAAAGGAAGCTCATAAACAAATAGAAGAATATCTGAGAGGTGAAAGAAAATCTTTTGATTTGCCGATATCTGCATCCGGTACCGAATTTCAGCAAAGGGTGTGGAATGCCCTTAAAACTATTCCTTACGGAAAGACCGCAAGCTATAAGGATATTGCAATTGCAATAGGAAATGAAAGATCGTGCAGGGCTGTAGGAATGGCAAACAACCGTAATCCGATTTCAATTATTATTCCCTGTCATAGAGTAATAGGAAAAAACGGCAAGATGGTAGGATACGGGGGAGGCATAGAAATAAAAGAATACCTGTTAAAGCTTGAAAATAATAATTTATAGTTATACATAATGCAAATTATTTTTGGCATATTAGGAATAAAAAGGAACTTCCTGTCTATAATAATAAGGATAGGAGGTTTTTTCCATGAATGATGTTCAAAGAAAGATTAGTATTAAAAGTATAATAGAGAGTTTTAAAAAAAATAAATCCGCAGATGAGGAAATGTTTAAAAATATTGAAAATGCAAAAAGAGAGTGGGAAGATGCAAAAAACATATTTGAAAATGTTTCACATCCTGATTTAGTGGACTATGCAATATATAAGGTTGAAGCTGCAGAGCAAAAATATATATATCTTTTAAAACAATTCAAGAGTAATAATTTAACATAAGAAGGCGGAATATTAAGGGGGGACACTTTTAAGCGTCCCCCTTCTTTCTTTATCTTTCATATCTTCCTTTATAATAATTCCTGCTCTAAGGACTTAAACAAATCTGAAGAAAAGAATTCATCCAATGTTATATCAAATCCATCACAAATCTTTTTTATCAGCACAATTCCGATATCTTTCCTGCCGCTGTTAAATATACTGTAGACAGTAGATGGTGTAATTCCCGATAAGTTTGCAAGCTTATTTACGGCTATGCCCCTGTCATCACAAATTTCATTTATTCTGTTTATTACGGCTTCTCTTACAACCATGTCGTCACCTCCAATGAATACTTAATGAAACAATTATAGCACAATTTCGCAATTACGTATACGCAAAAACGTAGATTTTTAATAAAATTGCAAATAAATTTATAAAATAACGCTATTATG
>DMWH01000101.1:13970-16220 GCA_003483345.1 Clostridiales bacterium
ATAAATGTTAAAATGGTCAAAATATAGAAAGAGTGATGATATGCCGCCAATTGCAGTCGAGCAAATTATAAAAAAAAGAGACAAGCTTTATGAATTGGATTATATGAGATTTATTGCATGTTTTGCAGTTATGATAGTCCATATAACAGCAACGGGAGTTTCTGAATACATTCATGGGACATTCCCCTATATTTTGATGCTTACCGTAAATAGAAGTTTAAAGTTTACTACACCCGTCTTTATCCTGTTAAGCGGAGTGACAAGCTTTTACAGCTACAGTAATAAAAACCGTGAATTTAAGTATATGGAATTTCTCAAAAAACGACTTGCCAAAGTAATTGTTGCATATTTAATATGGTGTATTATTTATTACGCGGCTTATATATATTTTGGATATTATGCGATTGATATTAAATTTTTTGTGAAAAGTGTTTTACAGGGAACAATGTCATATCACTTTTATTTTGTAATAATTATTATACAAATGTACATTGTAGGTCCCATATTTTATTTTATTTTGAAAAATTCCGGAAAGAAAGTGACAATCCTTATATTTGCTGCAGTAATAACATATTTGTGTGCTGAATTCATAAGATTTGATTTGTCGGACAGGATATTTTTGAAATACATTGTGTTTTATATGTTGGGTATATATATTGCTATGGAATACGATAACTATTCTTTATGGATTAAGAAAAATAAATTATATATTATATTAGGGTATATTATGATGAGTATAATTTACATCGTTGTTTCATATTATGATTCTGTGGCATCTACTTTTGCTTGGTTTATATTTTCAACTATGTCTTTGTTTTTTGTATATTTAATAGGACTATTAATGAAGGATAAATTAAAAAATATTTACGGGTTTATTGAAGTATTCGGACAAAGCTCTTACTACGTTTATTTAATGCATCCTTTGGTTTTGACTATTATGATACTATTTGCAGAAAAAAACTTTTTATCTGTTACCGATAAAATAATTCTCAATANNAAAAACAAATTTAAGAAAAAGGAAAAAACACTAGCTGTAAATTAAAAAGGATATGCATGGCATATCCGTTTTAATTTCTTGCTTTTTCGTATTCCTGCATTGCTTTTAACGTTTCATCCAACAAATAGTCTAATTCCCATCCCAACATTTCAGCACCGGTTTTTATTGCTTCTCTGGAGCAGCCTGCAGCAAAGCCGGGTGATTTGAATTTTTTCTTTAATGACTTAAGCTCCATATCCAATGTACTCTTTGAAGGACGCATCAATGCAGAAGCACCTATCAATCCTGTCAGTTCATCGGTTGCAAAAAGTATTTTTTCCATAGTATGTTCAGGTTTTATTGTAACATCTGTAAGTCCGTATCCATGGCTTGCAGCTGATTTAATAATTTTTTCGTCTACTCCGTTTTGGGACAGTATCTCCTGCATTTTTACGCAATGTTCATCAGGATACATTTCAAAGTCAATGTCATGCAAAATTCCTACAATTCCCCAAAATTCTGCTTCATCTTCAAAACCCAGTTTTTTTGCAAAATATTCCATTACAAAGCTTACAGTATCTGCATGCTGCAGATGAAATTCATCCTTGTTGTACTTTTTAAGCAATTCCCATGCTTTTTCTTTAGTAATATTCATTATATCCCTTCCTTATAATTTAATATCATAATTTTAACTTATTTAACATAACATGTCTATAACAAAAAATTTTTTATTTGACAAATTTTCATACAGATTGACAAATAATTTACATAGTGATATAGTATCATTATAAATTGTATTGTAGTATTTAAACATTGAAATTAAAATACTTATAGCATAATATTAAAAAAATTAATAAATAATTGGATACTGCACAATTCGTTTGTTAATAAATTATTTATATTGATTTTTTTAAAATCACATGCTATAATTTTGGAGTATCGTTTATGAAAGATATAACGAGAGTTCAATCCATTGACAGGGCAGTTGCAATATTAGATTGTTTCAGCGAAGAAAAAAAAGAACTTAAGCTGTCGGAAATTTCTGAAAGATTAGGTTTAAACAAGAGTACTGTTCATGGAATTATATCTACTTTAAAGTATCATGGGTTTATTTCTCAAGATGAAGAAACTCAAAAATACAAATTAGGTATACGGTTTGTCCAATTTGGAGACTTAGTAATTAATTCAATGAATATACGAAATGCAGCGGTACCTGTTATTGATGCAGTTTGCGAAAAAATTGAAGAAACAGTTCATGTAGCAATGCTTGACGG
>DMWH01000101.1:16229-19997 GCA_003483345.1 Clostridiales bacterium
GGTAAAATAATTATATGTTATCAAAATAAAGATAAAATTAAAAATTATTTACCGAAAAGAATTCCTCAGTATACTAATAATACTATAACGAATAAAGGTGAGTTCATTAAGAAATTAGAAGAAATGAAGAAAAACGGTTACGCAATTGACAATGAAGAATATGTTGAAGGATTAAAATGTGTAGCTGCACCGATATTTGATCATGATGGGAAAGTAAGATTCAGTTTAAGCACAACAGGTCCTGCTTTCAGGATGAATGAGGAAAGAATAAAGGAATTAATTGTTATTATTAAAGAAGCTGCGAATGAAATATCACAAAGAATTGGATATATGAAATAAATTTAGGATTGTCGGGGAACCAGATCCTTTTAAAAGCATCATACGCCAGAATGCAGTTTGGCAATAATGAACATAAGTTGAAAAATAAGTGTTAACTAATATAATACAATTGAGATAATTTTGAGGATTGTTGGGAAACCAATCCTTTTAAAGAAGCTTATGTCAGAACGCAGTTTGTTAATGATGAACATTAGTTAAAAAATTTTCAAAAAAGTGTTGACTAATGTAATACAATTTGTTAATATTGTACCGATTTAATCACAAAGTTATAAGCAGCTAAATGCTGATTATATATATAGATTAAGAATTTATGGAGGAAAGTAATGAAAAAGTTATTAGCAATAGTGTTGATCTTAGCGATGTCTCTATTTGCTTTCGTAGCATGTACGCAGGATCAACCGGGTGAAACACCAAAAAATGAAGAACCAAAAACTGAAGAACCAAAGACTGAAGAGCCTAAAGAAGAAGAACCATTAGCTGAAGGAGCAGTTAAAACTGGTTTGGCAGTTATATCATCTGTTGAGAAATCAAAGGATGCAGGCGAAAAAGACGGATTAGCTCAAACAGATTCAGTAATTGTTGCAGTTACAGTTGACAAAGACGGAAAAATAGTGCAAACTATAATCGATACTGCACAAACTAAAATTGAATTCAGCAAAGAAGGTAAAATTATACCTGATTTAAATACTGTGTTTAAGTCTAAACAAGAGCTTAAAGAAGAATACGGAATGGGTAAAGCTTCAAGCATAGAAAAAGAATGGTATGAACAAGCTAATGCTTTGGCTGAATATGTAAAAGGCAAGACTGTTGAAGAAGTTAAAGCTATTGCAGTTGATGAAACTGGAGTTACAACAGAAGCTGACTTAGTATCATCCGTAACAATCAAAATTAATCCTTATAAAGAAGCTATTGAAAAAGCTGTAGCAAATGCTGAGAATTTAGGTGCTGATGCTTCTGATAAATTAGGATTGGGAGTTATAACTACAATTGCAAAATCAAAAGATGCAACAGCTGATGCAGAAGGATTAGCTCAAGCTTACTCAACTTATACTGTAGCAACATTTGATGCAGACGGAAAAGTAACAAGCTCAATAATAGATGCATCTCAAGCTAACGTAAAATTTGATAATACAGGTAAAATAACTACAGACCTAGCAGTTGCACCTTTAACTAAGGTTGAGTTAGGCGAAGATTACGGAATGAAAAAAGCTTCAGCAATAGGCAAAGAATGGTATGAACAAGCAGATGCATTTGCAGATTATGTGGTAGGCAAGACTGTTGAAGAAATTAAAGGTATAGCAGTTGATGAAAGCGGCCATGCTACCGAAGAAGATTTAGTATCATCTGTTACAGTTGGAATTGTAGACTTAAAAACCATTTTTGAGAAGGCTTATAACAATAGTATTTAACAAAGTATAACAATCAAAGCGAATCATTATCTAAGGGGCAGATGCTGCCCCTTGTTTTTATTAGAGGTGTAAGTTGGCAAAGAAAATCATTTCCGTAATATTGTTAATATTAATAATAATAAGTTTAACCGGATGCAGTGATAAAGAACCTATTCGCTATCAATCCGAATTTATAATGCTGTTTGATACTGTTACAAGAATTGTGGGATATTCAAAGAGCAAAGAAGAGTTCACTGAGTACGCACAGATAATTTATGACAATTTAAAGGAATATCATCAGCTTTATGATATATATAATGACTATGAAGGCATAAACAATATTAAGACTATCAACGATAATGCAGGAATAAAGCCTGTCAAAGTAGACAAAAGGATAATTGATTTAATAAAATTTTCAAAGGATATGTATGAGAAAACAAACGGTAAAACAAATATAGCTTTTGGTGCCGTATTAAGAATTTGGCATGAATATCGAACCATCGGTATTGAAGACCCTGCGAATGCAGCTCTTCCACCGGAAGAAGAATTAAGAATTGCATCTGAGCACACTAACATTGAAGATATAATTATTGATGAGGAGCAATCAACAGTTTTTTTAAGAGATCCTTTTATGAGTCTTGACGTTGGTGCCGTAGCGAAGGGATATGCAACCGAGCAGGTAAGTAAAATAGCAAAGGAAAGTGGAATGAATTCCGCATTATTGTCCGTAGGAGGAAACGTACGAGCTATAAATAAAAATGTTACCTCGAATGAACCATGGAATGTAGGAATCCAAAATCCCGATACCGAAGCTGAAGAATCAGTTATTAAAATAGTTAAGTTAGACGACAGCTCTTTGGTAACAAGCGGTGATTATGAAAGATTTTATATAGTTGACGGGGAGAAGTACAATCATATAATTAATCCTGACACATTATATCCTGCAAAATATTTTACTGCCATTTCCATAATATGCAAGGATTCGGGATTGGCTGATGCATTATCAACAGCTGTTTTCTGCATGCCTTTTGAAGAGGGTCTTGAATTTATAAATTCATTGCCTGAAGCGGAAGCAATGTGGATTTTCAGCGATAAAACAATAAAATACAGCGATAATTTTGAAAGTTTTATTAAAAAATAAAGCATGAGTTTAAATTGACACTAAATGAATAATAATATAGAATTAATAAGCAATCCTGATGGATTGGTTATTTATTTTTTTATTTGAGGATAATATGAAAAAGGAATCAGAGCTTAAGATTATACCAATATTATCAAAAGGATTTAAAAGGTTTTTCTTTATATCTGCTGCAGCAACTATACTAAAGGTTTCTGCAAGTTTTGCAGTGCCTCAAGTTATTAGGTTTACCGTAGACCATATCATAGACGATTATCCCTTGAACTACATTCAATTGGTTATGAATACAATAAATAATATAGGCGGGATAGAATTTTTAAAAGAAAATTTATGGCTCCTTACTTTTTTTATATTAGTCTTGGCAGTTATAACGGGAGTAAGCGATTATATCGGAAAAATTACCCTTGCTAAGGGAACGGAAGGAATTATAAAAAATATAAGGGATAAGTTGTTTGAGCACATACAAAAATTGCCATACAGCTGGCATATTAAAAATCAAACAGGAGATATAATACAAAGGTCAACATCAGATGTAGAAGTAGTTCGTAATTTTATCAGTACTCAATTGGTCGAAATATTCAGGGTAATCATGCTGGTTATAATATCGTTGATTTTAATGTTTTCAATGAATTTTCACCTTACTGCGGCAGTATTGGTATTTATACCTGTAGTTGTGCTATATTCAACGATTTTTTATGGTATATTGACCAAAAAATTCTTGGTTGCGGATGAAGCCGAAGGGAAGCTTTTTACTGCAATTCAGGAAAATTTAACAGGTGTTCGTGTTGTTAGGGCCTTTGGCAGAGAAAAACATGAAATAGAGAAATTTACGGAAAGAAATAATACATTTTCAGAGCTATGGGTTAAGCTGGGATATCAGTTAGGATATTATTGGGGAATCGG
>DMWH01000101.1:20056-21029 GCA_003483345.1 Clostridiales bacterium
GTAATGATTTCATGGCCGCTTCGCAGTTTTGGGAGGATTTTATCAGAGCTTAGCAAAGCTAAGGTTTCATTAAAAAGAATTTGTGAAATATTAAAGGAACCTGTTGAGGATGACAGTCCGGATTCCGTCACTCCGGATATCTTAAAGGATATTGAATTTAAAAATGTTACATTTAAATATGATGGAGAAACTGAGGTTTTGAAAAATGTCAGCTTTACAATAAAGGCAGGAAGCACATTTGCTATATTAGGAGGTACCGGCTCCGGAAAAACTACTCTTATGTATCTTTTAAACCGCTTGTATGATTTGCCTGACCATATGGGCTGCATTACAATAGGCGGAGTGAGTATAAAAAATATTAAAAGGGAACATTTAAGAAAAAATATTGGAATGGTACTTCAGGAGCCCTTTTTATTTTCTCGAACGATTAAGGAAAATATAGCAATAGTCGAGCCTGATACTTCCTTGGATGAAATTAAGAAAGCTGCATCAATAGCGCAGATTGATGAATCTATAGAAGAATTTTCAAAAGGCTATGATACAATTGTTGGAGAAAGAGGAGTAACATTATCGGGAGGTCAAAAACAACGGGTGGCAATAGCCAGGATGCTGCTTCAAAAAACACCGATTATGGTGTTTGATGATTCATTGTCTGCAGTCGATGCCGACACAGATGCAAAAATTCGTTCATCACTTATAAAAAGCAAGGGCAGTTCGACAATTATAATTATTTCACATCGCATAACAACTTTAATGGAAGCTGATACTATTTTAGTCTTGGACAAGGGAGAAGTATCCGATATAGGAACCCATGAAGAATTAATAAACAGAGATGGTATTTATAAAGACATATTCAATGTTCAGATGAACCTATCGGAGGATATAGAATGAATTATTATGAGGAAGAGAGTTATAGCTCATTTAATATAAAGCCTTGGTTAAAATTAGGAAGATTTTTTAAACCCTACACAGG
>DMWH01000074.1:0-1545 GCA_003483345.1 Clostridiales bacterium
CTATGGATTTAATGTCCTCCCTGTTCACATTTACTGGAGTATCATCTTTGCCGTTAGCCAGCAAAACCAATTCAACCCCTATTTTCCCTAATTTATGATAAATATCTTCCCTCTTTGTCAAAGCTAAATCCTTAATTGTATAAATACCCATGCTATTAAGCTTTTTAGCTGTCTGCTTCCCCACTCCGTACATATAGTCAACCGGTAAAGGCCACAATTTTTCTTCTATATCCTTTTTCCACAGCTCAGTGATACCTAGCGGCTTTTTCATTTCCGAAGCCATTTTTGCCAAAAACTTATTTTCAGATATTCCGATTGAGCACCACAAATTGAGTTCATTCTTTATTCTGTCCATTATACTTCTTGCAGATTCTAAGGGCTGACCAAACAAACGCTCACACCCTGTCATATCCAGCCACGCTTCGTCAATGCTGTTTTGCTCAACTATGGGAGTGTAGCTTGACAAAATTTGCATAACTTCTTGGGACTTCTTCTCATAAAATCTATGGTCAGGAGGAATTATAATCAAATCCGGGCATAGCCGAAAAGCCTCCCTTAAAATCATGGTTGTTTTTACACCATATTTTCTTGCTTCATAATTTGCAGTAAGTATTATTCCCGTACGGTTGACGGGGTCCCCCGCAACCGCTGCTGGTTTGCCTTCAATTTCAGGATGGCGAGTTTTTTCGCAGCTGATATAAAAGGCATTCATGTCTACCAAAAATATTACCCTTTTCATATATATAACCTTCACATTCATTGGTGCCTGGCACCACTAACACAAAATTACATCCTCCGGAGTTATTGTCCTGTGATACTGAAATAATTCTGCTTCAATAATCTCAGTGTTTTCTGTAACAGGCTCCTGTATAATTGCAGATTTTAATTTCTTTCCTAAGATTCCGGTTGGCTTATCAGGGCTGATTATAAATCCAATGCTGCCGCTTCCGTGATGAACAGGCTTTGAATCAAGAAATTTTTTTGTATGAAATTCAAGCGAGATATCGTCCTCACTTTCGTATTCGATAACAGGATAATACATCCCCTTTGGACAAACATTAACAAAACTTTTTTCAAAATTCCTTTTTGCCTCTTCTATCTGCTCCTTAGTCATATGCTCTAATAGTCTTGCATCTGAGAAGCTTTTTTCCATTTCAGCCCACATGTCCAATAAATAAACCCTGTTTATTTGAGCCCAATGCTCTTTATTGTCTTCCTTGTTTTTAAACCATAACTTTTCGGGATATTCTCCATTTACGGTAAGTGTAACAGGTTGTTCAACCAAATATGTAACCATGTCCATATTCATGGTAAAATGCAGCTTAACATTATCGTCGAATTCCGGTATCTTATCAAAATCACCCGCAAATTCAATACTGGTTATAAACAACATATCTATACTTTGATAATCAACTCCCTCAGGATTCCAGCCGTTTCTCAGTAATTCAGACAGAAATAACACACTCTCTCCGTCTTTAACATTTAAGAGGCGGTTCTCCGTAACATTTATTTCAAATTCCATTTCATCAATAAATACACTTTTTA
>DMWH01000074.1:1632-3913 GCA_003483345.1 Clostridiales bacterium
CCGTATCGCACTATCCCTGCAATATTACAGACAACACCTTCAATATCTACCTTTTTGTTGATTATTCTTACTTCATTTATTCTTGATAAAAGTTCTTTTATGTATTTAATATTCATGAATTCACCTATGTTTAATAAAAACGCACTACTTTGATATTTCAATTGTCAAAGAAGTTTTTCCCTCCACTCATTTTCTTTAAATCCGACTAATACAATATCCCCGCCAACAAGTATGGGTCTTTTTACCAGCATACCATAGGTTGACAACAGTTTGATTTGTTCTTCATCAGACATGTTTTCTAATTTTTCTTTTAGGTTTAAATCCTTATACAGAGTGCCGCTAGTATTAAAAAATCTCTTTATAGAGCATTTGCCTTTTTTAATCCAATCAATAAGCTCGCTCTCGTTTGGATTTTCCTCCTTTATGGATCGCTCCGTAAAATCAATATCATTTTTTATTAACCAATCCTTGGCCTTTTTGCATGTACCTCATCTCGAATAACAAATAAATGTATATTTCATTTCATCCTCCTCGGTTTATTTTAAAAAGAAGTTTACTTTATAATAGAATTACTGAGAATATAGAATTCTTCCTGGCATGGCAGGTATTTTTTCTCCATTTTTTCCAAGGCATCGTCAAAACACAGAGCTTCTTGTTCATCTATCTCATATACGGGACTCTGATAATAAACCCACTTTCTTCCGTCCAATACATTAGGTTTGAGTTCTTTTACCAACATTGCAGTCGGATATGTCCCATCCTCAAGACAGACATTAAATTTCTTACAGCTCTTAAACCCGCGGCTAACATAATTACCCGGATTTCCAAATATTACAATTACATCATAACCAAGAGCAGCCGCTTGTTCAAAAGAATACTCCAATAATTTTTTCCCATACCCCCTTCTCNNTTCTTTGGCAAAATATTTTCTATAAACTTCCATTCATTATCCTTTTCTTAACCTTAACTTATGATACAAAGCAAAACCTATTGCTGTAATTAAATAAAATACAGCATACCATGTAACCATATCCAATTGCGAGCCTGTGCATGTTTGTGATAAGAAATTTAAAACAAAATGCATCCATATAGGAATAAACAAATTTTTGCAGTAATGGTAGCACAAACCTATGATGAAACCAAGAGATGCAATACTAATGAAAAATACTATGATGTATTTTAATAATTCAGTTCCATAATACCCTGTACCTAAAAACCAAATCGGAGCATGCCAAAATGCCCATATAAGGCCAACTATTAAAGAACCCTTTACAACGCCATATTTTTCCTCGATTGCAGGTTGTAAGTAACCTCTCCATCCTGTTTCTTCTCCTGTTGGTCCCTGTATTAAAATAATGAAAAGTGTCGGTATTATCACTTCATATGAAAAATTAAGCAAACTAAAGACAGAAACACCATTTTGAACAGATATCATATAGACACTTAGTAGAAAAATTATTGTTTGAATTAAGGTTGTTGTTGCTAACAAACGTATATTAATTTTTTTACGAAAAGCATTTTTATAAAATTCTTTTAGTGTGCTGTCAGGGTATAACTTTTTAAACATTAATAGAAACACATAAGTAGGTGTCCAGGCGGTTATTGATACTACCCATTTCATAACAAGTGGAGTCCCATTAAATAATATTGTTCCTATCCCGCCTAAGACTATTAACAATAACGCAAACAATCCATAAGTATATACCATATACTGAAACATGTAATTTGTTTTTTTCATTTTTAATTCCATTGAGCTAATCATTGATATTTTCCTTTCATAATGATATTTCGAAAAATGTTACCCATATAATAATACGCAACATGTTACCTATTGTCAATAATTTTTTCATAAATATTTTTTAGGTATAAATAGACAAAAAAAGACCAGTCTAAACTACAGTCCAGACTGTTTTTTGTAATTGCCGGAACCTTATAAAAACTAATCCTTAACATAAGGGACTGGTTTAACTGAATTTATTTTTTTAATATGTAATAATCCATGGTGTAGTTTACTTTGAAACCACAAGATTTATAAAGGTTTAGTGCGTTATTGTTTTTTGTTTCAACCTGCAAATTAATTGCATTAACCTTGCTTTCCTTTAATTTATTTATTGAGCGTATCAACAATTCCCTTCCATATCCTTTTCCCCTATATTCAGGAAGAACCTCTAAGCCATATATGCCTCCGATATTATCAACAATCTCCAGTCGGACTCTCCCTATTATAACATTGCCTGTTTCCAATACATAAGTAGAATCAAATAAAATTCCATCAATATCA
>DMWH01000072.1:0-439 GCA_003483345.1 Clostridiales bacterium
ATTTCACAAGAGAACAGTATTTATTATCTTGCTCGTTATTATTTTATTGATAGCGGGCAGATTTTTATTGCCATTTTTAGGGGAGGCGCTGGTGGCGGAAGATGAACCGGAAAAGAGCGATGTGATCGTGGTGTTGATGGGCGGCGGGCTGGACCGAATCTTTGAAGCGGTGGATCTGTATAAGGACGGATACGGGGAAATGATTTTGATGGTGAGAAACTACCAGCCTGGTTTTGATGAAGCTGTTGCTAAAGGGTTGGCAGTGCTACGGGAATCAGAGATCGCGAAGTCGGCTGCTTTACAATCGGGTGTGCCTGAGGAGGATATCCTTATTCTGCCGGGTGATGCCAGGAGTACCCGGGATGAAGCGCTGGCGGTGAAAAAATATTTGCAGGATCATGCTAAGATAGATTCCTTGATCATTGCTACATCTCCGACG
>DMWH01000072.1:496-9915 GCA_003483345.1 Clostridiales bacterium
GATCGTGAAGACGCCAGCCAGGTGTTTTTGGAGCATGTGAAAATGATTCATTTTTATTTGGAGAAGTAAATAGGGGAGGACACAAGAGGACAGACCCCCAGCGCGCTCCTTACTACTAAGGCTATCTCACCTACTTCTTCCAAAAAGCCTGCGCCATCAGCGGCTATTTGTTAGGCGTAAATCCTTTTGATCAGCCAGGGGCGGAGGCGTATAAGAAAGAGATGCGGGAGTTGATGGGGTAGAGGTGACAAGGGGATGTGACATGGGGACTGTCCTCTCTGTCACGAGCGAAGCGAAGTCCGAAGGGCAGACACGGGGCCTGTCCCCTCTGTCACATCCCAGGTAATGTGTTACAGGGATGTCCTACATAGGGTACAAGCAAACGGGCAGGGTTTTTTATTTCCATTGTATTCAACAATACTGCCCGATAGCTGCGGAAGAATCTTAAGGCGAAAATGTCATATATCCCCGTGAGCCCCTGAAAAGGGTCTTTTCTTTTGAAAAAGTGATCTGCCACTGTCCCATTCTCGATAGTTGCAGAGGGTCTTTTTCTCCGCAATAAGAAAATTTTATCAGACTCTAAATGAAGCACGGGGGTACCCGCAGACAGAAGAACCTCCCCAAGTGTGTTCGTTTGTGCGTGGTAGGGGTCGACGACTCTGTCGATCCGCCGGTTTATAAGGTTTAGATATTAAGGCTTGAGCATTAAAAATATTTATATTATCAGGAGGATATGCATGAAGAAGAGAGAATATATGGTAATATTGTAAAAAGCCTTTTCGCAGCAAACATTTTAATTTTATTAATTACACCAAGAGAACTGCCAGGGAGCAGTTTTTTGTGTGTCAAGATATTAGAAGGTTGATATTCGTTTAAACGATTATATTATTAAGGTGATACGGGATGGGAAAAATCAAAAACTTTCTATGGCGGGGTATACTTTTTTTTATTGTCTTTCTTATTGCTCTTGCTTTGCTTTTCATAATTAATGTAAAAGTCGAAACTTGGACTATATTAATGATTATTATAACTGGTTTCTTATCAATAACAATTGATACTGATAACAGCTCAAATAAAAAACTACACAAATCATTGAAAATAGTTTCTCGAGCACTGTTTGCTTCATTCTCTGTATATATATTATTATCGATGTTTATTTTTGTAGATAATGTAATCCCAGAAGGCAATAGTCTTCCAGAAGAGCCATCAGTGCCAGAGCTTAGCCCAGTATTCTCATCGAAAAGCATAGGTTACGAAGAGGAGACAGTCAGTTTTTCATATAATCAATTACCGACGCAAATTTTGGACGATATCTTCCCGATTAGCTTAAATATTTTTTCTCATCAGGAAAGTGAGTTGGAAAAAGTGCTTTTATTAAAAGAATATATAAAAGAAGACATAGATTCGAGAATAGGATCGGAGGCAGATATAGAGTTTACTATCTTAAATAGCAGCAATGAATGGATACAATATACTGAGGAAGCAAATAAGATTAAAATTAATAATGAAGATTGTATAGAGGATTACCTAAGGAGGATTGTACTTAGGGAAAGTGCATATGATATAGGAAAAACAAGAGACCTTTGCCTGATTATTGCAACAGATTACTATGACTTAGGGAAGGCATATGCAAAACAAAATGATAAAGAAGTAGCTATGGATAATTATATAAAGGCTATAAAGTATTATAAAGATAGCTTTAATATGAAGACAGAAAAAGGGCAATACAAATATGATTCACGAGAAATTTTTTATATATTAGGCGAAATTTATCATTCAATCGGTAATCTTTGTGATGATAGCAACTGCCAATATGGTTACTATATGTCTTTGGCATATTATCAGCTTAGTTTCGGAAAGGAAACCAATAAAATTAATCCTTATATTTATAGTGGGATGGTAGACTTAAAAACAGCTAGACTTATGGACAATAAATCATCATATTATTTTTTGTTAGATGCCGAAAATAGCTTTTTAATAGCTTTATACTGTTCCCCTAAAGCAATAACTAGGAGAAATATTAATAAACATCTGGCAGAAGTCTATCAAAGATTAATAACTTATATCAATAATTATGGACAACCAAACGGCATGCAAAATGTCAGCGATTACAAATCAAAAAGAGAATTGGTTATCAATGAACTTGAATCAGAAGAATTAAGTAAAATGCTACCAAGTAATAATTAGCTGGGTCTATCCCGAACTTTATGTAAAGTCCAAATTGATGTAAAAAAGGCCAGTGTGTATTCCGGTGTGGTGGAGCCATAGTTCCGGAGAAAGTAAGCCACTATTCCGGATAATGAGAGCCAGGGTTCCGGTTAATAGGGCTACAATGGATCAGAGGAAGCAGAGGGACGTTCTTGGATAGCTGGTTAGGGGCTAGGGGCTTGGGAACCCTGAGCTGATGCGTTGTAGGGGAAGATAGTATCTTCCCGCTCCCTTGACAGTTGGACAGTTGGTTAGTAGTTAGTTGTTAGGGGTTAGGAGTTGGAGGTTAGGAGCTAGGAGTTTGGAGAACATTCGCTTCTGCAGGGTAGGTGGCGACGACTCTGTCGAACCGCCGTTTTTATAGTCGAGATATTAAGGTTTAGGCATTAAAAATATTCATATAATTAGAAGGATATGCATGAAGAAGAGAGAATATATGGTAATATTGTAAGAAACCTATTCATAGCAAACAGTTTAACCTTATTAATTATACCAAGAGAACTGCCAGGGGGCAGTTTTTTGTGTTGTTAGAGGGAATGTGAATATTTCAGAGGATATATGCGAAATGGATGCAAAAAAAACAACCCTTATGGAATGTTATATTGATGAATTTTTTAATCAGTTAGAGATATATGAGGACATTAAACATTCAAATAATTTTCATAGACAACAGTTAAATAATTCAATCCGAATGTTTTTAAAAAACCCTAATTCCTATAATGCAGATAGGGTTTATGAAACATTCTTCAAAGCTTATTGGATGGGGATACAGGATGAAGTTAATCCATTTGTACAATTATTAATTGAAATGAGAAGTTACGAAAAACAAGCTGGTCCTTTATTGGATGCACATAGGGACCATTATCTCCATTCTATATATGTATTTTTACTGGGTTTGTCTATTTATATTATGAACTCAAAATATCAAGAAGTTTTTAACAACACGGTGGTTGATAATAACTGCTATCCTGATTCATATAAAACAAAACATGAGGAGTTTTTTTATCGATGGGGGTTAGCTGCATTATTCCACGATATAGCGTATCCATTAGAAATCACTTTAAAGCAAGCCCAACGGTATATTGAGTTTATATTTTCTTATCAATGTGAAAATCGAGATGGAGATATAATTAAATTGGAGCCGCCAAATATAGATGATTTAGTTACAATAGATCCTTTGTTCCCAAGTAATTCATTTAAACAAGAATATTATATTAAATATCCGTCTGCAGCCAATATTGAATCTTGTGTGGATCATTATATGCTCCTCGCTCACAAATTACATAATTGTTTTGATGTGAATATTAAGGATGTTTCCACAAGTTTAAAAGGATATTCCCAAGAAACGAGTCAAAAAGGTTTTATCGATCATGGTTATTACAGTGCCATTATCATGTTGTCCTGGTATCATTCACTAATAAAGAGAACCAATTGGAATCCAGCTTATTACTACTATCCAGTTTTGGATTCTGCATCAGCTATTTTGCTTCATAATTATTTCAAACATTGCCTGCTGAAAACCCCCTTTAGTTTGCCTGTTATGCATCCTGAACAGCATCCTATAGCATATCTTTTAATCTTATGTGATGAACTGCAAGATTGGAATAGGGAGCCCTATAGTGTTAATGGTGTTAATGAGGTTATCAATGTAAACGATATTTTGATAACTCAAGAAATGTTGATTATTGATTACATGTGCGTTGAAGAAGGGTATCTAGACAAGAAAAGGGGGGAAATTGATTTAGTTCTGGATACCGGGTGTATCTTTGAGAAAGGCATAATTTTTAAGAAATAAATATGAAGGTAGGTATAAGTATGGAAAAGAAGAGCACATATATTAGTTTTGATTATGATAATGACTTGGCTCTTAAAAATCTATTAGTTGGTCAATCAAGGCTTGAAGATTCTCCCTTTAGTATCAAAGACGTGTCAATTAAAGTGGCAGTAACAACCGATTGGAAAGCCGATGCACGCAGAAGAATAAAAGGAAGTGATGTAGTTGCTGTTATATGCGGCGAACATACAAATAATGCTCAAGGTGTGTCCATTGAAATTGAAATAGCACAAGAAGAAAAAATTCCGTATTTCCTCTTATGGGGATATGCTGACAAAACTTGTTATAAACCTAAAGCTGCACGCCCATCAGACAAAATATACAATTGGACTTGGGATAATCTGAAAAAACTTATTAATGGCGAAAGGTAAACAAATACTGGAGACTCGCCAAAACATTATGGAAATATTTTGCTTATGAATGTTAGATAAGGGGGCTAATATTATGAAAGTTTTTATATCACATAAATATGAAGATAGTATTACAGCTAATCAAATTCTCGAAAAGCTTAAAGAATTAAAGGTAGATGCATATCTAGATTTGCTTGATACAAATTTATTATTTGAGGGTGAAAAGTTAACAAAGCATATTAAGGATAGATTAAATGAGTGTACAGACCTGATGGCAGTAGTATCCAATAATACTCAATCATCGTGGTGGGTTCCATTTGAGATTGGTATGGCTGCACAACAAGATTTCCCTATCGTAAATTATCTAAAAGATGGAGTTACATTGCCTGATTATTTATCTTACTGGCCAAAACTAAAAAGTTTAAATGATATCAGCAAATATGTTGAAGCAAAACAATATGTTCAAAAGCAAATACTTAATGAAGCTTTATCGAAATCGCATTATTCATTAAAAGGAACACCTACAAGCAGATTTTATCAGGAATTAAAATCCAGATTATAGCTACACAATATAAACGCGTAGCTTAGCCTTGCATATGCAGACTTGGCTTTCCAAGGAATGTAATAATCTTTGTGTAAATCCTTCATAGATCAAATGTCTGAGCAATCGCCAGGGAGCTTTCCCAGGATGGTAATGAATAAGTTCTCTGCACAAGTCGGCCATGCAATTATTACATTAAACTAGTGAGGGAGAGGAAATGGATTATAAGTTTTCAAAGGATGCTATATTTAATTACATATTGTTACTGGTAACATTTTTAATAATTTGTGGTATGTTAATAGTTTTACACAATTGGGGAATATGTGATTTTACAATTGAAATGAACAGTTTAGATAACATAATTTTTAGTCTACCTATGGTAGCATTATATCTGCTGGTTTTTCTGGCTGCTACGGCAGGGTTTGCTAGAGGGAAATATATGTTGGAGAAACTTCCTCTGAATATGCGCCTTCAGGAAGAATTGAAAACCAGAACCATGGAGCGTGCGAACATAAAGGCAAAAATCAGATCCGGTTCACAAGTTAAATTGAAAGATAGTTTCTCTGACGCACTAAACAATCTGGTAGCTTCCCGATTATCAATACTTGCAGTGATCGATAATAAAAATGAGGTGACCGGAGTGCTCACCTCTACCGATTTACTGCTATATATTCAGGAAAAATTAAAGGACAACGAAGAAAATCAACTGCTAGATTTGCATAACGTAAAAGTGAGCGACTTAAAACTCAGTGAACCAAAGGCGGTGGAGGTGCATGAGCAACTGCAATCAGTTATCGAAACCATGATCCAACACCAGCACCCTAAATTAATTGTTACAGATAAAGGTAAATTTAGTGGAACGGTTGATTCTCTTGATATTCTTGCTGAATTAATAGAAGAGCAACTCTGTTAGTGTTAATGTGACAGAGGGAACACATCCTTTGTAGATCATCCCCTGTGTTAATACTGCTCAGATAATATGCCAAATGATGGGGAAAATATACCACCCAGATAAATGCTTGAAGCACTTTTAGAATTTACCAGGTAAATCAATTCAGAGGAGGCACACCCGCCCAATGGACAAACTATCTTTTGAAGGCTTCATTACATCAATCCAACCACGAATAAGGCTAACCCGTTCATTTGATGAAGCCTCTCATACATATTTAGGTTATGCCATAAGACTAACTGGCGAACTCGATAACCAGCATACTACTTTCTCAATCGGTATCGGCAAAGCCGCCCAAGCTAAATTTAGCTTCAAAGTTAATGATGTTATTTCCGGTGAGTGCCTCCCTGTTCCGGATCCGGACATGGAGCCGGTGTATTATTATAAAGTGTCGAAGTTGGCTAAGGTAGAGGAAGGGGAGTTGGGAAGCACATCAGCACCCTGGGAATTGGTGCCGCCGGAACTTGAGGTTTATCGGGAAAGGGGGCACCGGAGACTGGCTGTCAGGACTTATGATAGTAAATGCAGCAGCTGCATGTGGGGAGCTAGGATGCCGGTTGAGATAATAGTTGATAATTGGAACCCGAGGGGTAGGAGGAAGTACCGGTTTGAAACATTCTGCTATGGCCCTTTGAGTTGCAAGTTATATAAGGCTGGACCTAATCGCAAAGTAGAAGGTCGGAACGGGATGGTATATGTGGAGGAAGATTGGGTTGATGAGGAGATGACGAGACATAGGGGACCGGATGAGTAATAGGAACCCGAAAAAATTAGAAATCACAGATCCTAATAGAACTCTTTTTATTATTGGTAACGGATTTGATTTAATGCATGGCGTTCCATCAAGTTATTATTGTTTTAGAGATTCTATGGGAAGACACAATGAACTGAGAAATGCTTTAGAAATATACATCAGAAAAGAAGATCGAAGGTCATTCGATTGGCCTTTTTTGCTGGTAGCTTGATGGCGAACTTTATAAAGAGAAAAAGGATATTAGGTAAAATTAGAGAATATTGGAAATAGGAAAAACTACCATATCTAGAGAATATTAAAAGGGGGGTTATTATTGGATTACCATAGATATCGAGATCCTATTCATGGATTTATTGAAGTAACACCTCTTGAAAATAAAATTATTAATTCACCACCATTTCTAAGATTAAGAAATATTAAACAGCTCGCTATGACAAATTTAGTTTACCATGGTGCCGAACATACTCGTTTTGGACATTCGCTGGGAGTAATGCATTTAGTTACAAAAGCATTCTGGGCGGTTATTCACAAAAGAATAGTAGATTGGCCGCTGGAGAAGCAATTATGGTATGAACAAATACTGAGGCTTATTGCGTTAACTCATGATTTAGGTCATGCCCCTTTTTCTCATTCTTCAGAAGCAGTTCTTCCTGATAATTTAAAACATGAGTATTTTACTGAAAGAATAATAAAAGAAACTTGTATAGCTGATTATATTAATGAAATAGGAAGAGAATGCGAAATAATTACAGGTTATGGCATAAATCCTGATTTGATTTGTGATATATATATGGGGAAGACTGCAGGTGACAATTCTGAATTCATCTTTTTAAAGAGCTTTATGGACAGTGAATTAGATTGTGATAAAATGGATTATTTATTGAGAGACTCTTTATACTGTGGTGTAAACTATGGCAAATATGATGTTGATCGTTTGATCTCCTGTTTGACAATATGTTTGCAAGAAGGGATTCCAAGATTAGCAATAGAAAAAGGCGGAGTTCAAGCATTTGAGGAGTTTGTTTTAGCAAGATATTTCATGTTTGTACAAGTTTATTTTCATAGAACCAGAAGATATTTTGATATTATTTTTGCGAATGCATTAAAGCAGATACTTCCTTATGGATCATACCCTGATTCAGTTGAAGAATATTTGCAATGGGATGATATTCGAGTGCTTCAATTAATTAAGGATAACATCCATCTAGAGTATTGTTATAATATTATTAACAGGGTGGTTTACTCTTGTATATTAGAAACAATACCACATCCTCAACCAGGTGATAAAAAACATTTTGAAATTAGGAAAAAACTATTATTTGATGAATTTGGCAAACATAATTTTATAGAAGATTATTCTGCTGATAAAATGCCTCATAAAATTCCTAAAAAGGTAGAGATTGAAGATGAAAAAGCAATAATAATAATAGACAAAAAGCAAAGCAGCATAAGTACGATTTCAGATGAATCTTATATAATTGGTAAATTGTCCGAGAAAATAAATATTGAAAGAGTTTATGTATCGGGACAAATAAAAGAAGAAGCGTTTGAATTTATTAAACAATATTCATAAATCAGTTAATTGTGTGGAAAGGGGGGTATAACATTGAAAAGAAATAAAAAGATTATCGAAGTGTTAGAAAGCATAAGTACATATCAAAAGCCTGGAAAAAAAACAGTGCAGAAATTATTATATTTAATTGAAAGAAGAGGAGTTGAGTTAGATTTAGATTATAGAATCCATTTTTTTGGACCGTATAGTTCGACGCTGGATGATACATTACATGCATTGCAGAATAATGACGTTTTAGAAATAAATACTTCAGGCCCAACACATACGATATGTGTAAAAGACGCTTCCAAGTGCGAAGGAGAGGAGCTATCTTCTGAGGAAAGAAAAGTTGTTGATTTTGTGATTAGTAATTTTGGTAATAAAAGCGCTCTGGAATTAGAAGCAATTACTACCCTTGATTATGTTGCTAATTCATTGAAAGGGAATGATGAATTACAGGATTCAGATATTATAGAAGGGGTTCAAAAAATTAAAGGCACTAAATTTAATGAACAGCAATTGTCTGAATACTTAAGCGTTTTAAAGAAATTTGAGTTTTTAAATTAGTTAAATGCTAGTACCATAATAGAAAAAAATAGAAATTGGAGTCGCCGTTTGGCGGCTCTTGCTTTGGTGACAGTTCATGGCTTGCCCTGTGCAGCATACACACTGTCATCCGCAACCACAATGGCCTGGATCCGGATCCGGTACCGTCAATAGTTTTTCGCAAATTTGATTTGCCGCTTGGCAGTTAGCAATTATCCGGCAAATAAGTTGGTTGATTCTTTTTGCATCTCTTTCAGGTGTTTCATACTCATATAGCGTTTGGTTGTTAATGTCAATCATAAATCAGGCCACATACCGGTAAAATATTAGGCCACCCAAATTAAATATTAATAGTTGGTTGGTTTGTGTGTATTCCGGTGTGGCGGAGCCATAGTTCCTGTTATAGAGCCACGATGGAGCAGAGGGTTGTTTTTGCTTCGCCGTGGAGGAAGCATAATGTTAGACCCTATGTCGTAACATAGGGGACAGTCCCCATGTTCCTTCGGGTAAGGAAGATGGCGCGCACTGCGCGCCGCTACAAACGGGAAGACAACAGAGGTGAATACATATTGAATTTCACTGCCATAGATTTTGAAACAGCCAATGAGCAAAGGTCAAGTGCTTGTGCCATAGGAATTGTCTGTATTGAGGATGGCATAATAACCGGGCAGGAGTATCATTTAAT
>DMWH01000234.1:0-1683 GCA_003483345.1 Clostridiales bacterium
AAAATCCGATTTAGAAACTTATATAAACCAAATGCTTCAATTTTTAGGATTAGAGAAAGACATAGTTGATTCAATAACCATTTTAGCCGGTAAGGACAAGTACGGCAATAAAGAAAATTTTGATGAGCTTACCATAAATAAAAGTGAAATAGTTTCAATCGTAGGACCTACGGGTTCCGGAAAAAGCAGGCTCTTGGCTGACATTGAATGGGCAGCAAACAGGGATACACCTACTGAAAGAGCTATATTAATAAATGGAGAAAAACCTGATTACAGCATAAGATTTTCCACCGGAAACAAACTAGTTGCTCAGCTGTCTCAAAATATGAATTTTATTATGGACTTAACCGTTAAGGAATTTTTGGAGCTTCACGCAAAGAGCAGAATGATTGAAAACGAGCAGGAAGTAGTTTCAAAAATAGTCGAAGCAGCCAACGAATTAGCCGGTGAAAAATTCAATTTAGATACACCCGTAACAGGATTAAGCGGAGGACAATCAAGAGCTTTAATGATCGCCGATACAGCAATATTAAGCACCTCTCCCATAGTGTTGATTGATGAAATCGAAAATGCGGGAATAGACAGAAAAAGAGCATTAAATTTATTGGTTAATGAAGAAAAAATAGTTCTTATGGCAACCCATGACCCAAGCTTAGCTCTTATGGCGGATAAAAGAATTGTCATTAAAAACGGCGGCATTTATAAGGTTATTGAAACAGGTTCAAAAGAAAAAGAAGTTTTAAAAGAATTGGAAAAGATGGACAAAATAATCAATACATTAAGATCTAAGCTTAGAAGCGGGGACACAATAGATACGGACTTTTGCGAAGAAATGATATCATAAAAACGCCCACCTGCATTCTAAAGGTGCAACCTTGTTATTAATATGAATAAAGGTAAGTGTCATTCTGAGAACAGTGAAGAACCTCAAAACATGAGATCCTTCGTTATACTCAGGACGACATTTTTTTTGTCATTTTGAGTGCTTTGCTGAAGGAATCCCAATTTATTTCATTGCCTAATTCAAAAATATGTATTAGAATATAGCATGAAGTAAAAAAGGGGACAGTTATTATGACGAAATTAAAAGCAGATTTGGCTTTATTGATGGTAACATTCGGATGGGGTATCTCGTATTACTTAACCGATTTGAGTTTAGAGGATATGGGACCCTTCACCTTAAATTCAAACAGATTTTTAACAGCATTTGCTGTTGCTGTTATACTTGCCTTTCCAAAATTGAAGAATATTTCAAAACGTACAGTTAAATTCAGTTTCCTTCTGGGCGTCGTATTGGTATTGGTTTATCTGGGAGCAACATTCGGCACTTTGTATACCACATTGTCCAATGTAGGTTTTTTATGCGGTCTTACCGTAATTTTTACCCCCATATTATCGTCAATAATTTATAAGAAACTGCCCGGCAAAAAGCAAACCTTTGTTATTTTGTTGAGTTTTATTGGCATAGCACTTTTAACATTAAAAGATGATTTCTCTATAAACTATGACAATTTATTGGGAGACCTTTTATGTATTATGTGTGCTGTGTCTTATGCTGCACATTTGTTGATTACAGAGAAAGCAGTAACATTTGAAGATGTGAATCCCTTTCATTTAGGTGTTCTGCAGCTTGGAACCACCGGCGTATTCACTTTAATTCTAGCCTTTATATTTGAAACTCCA
>DMWH01000234.1:1802-2799 GCA_003483345.1 Clostridiales bacterium
GCAAGTATCTTCATCATGGAAATTGATTTTTCAAAAATTAAAATATTTCAAAAACAAAAACAATGAATAATAGTTTACATAAATAACATTATGTATACTTACAAAGCTTATTCATTATCAATGTAATAGACATTTGATAATTTTAAACCGGAATCTCTGCTTATTGATGAGATTTACAACTGTAATTATCTTGCAGATTTAACTTTTATACCTGTAATAAATTTAATTGGATAAACAAATAATATCATTAATAATATAAAAGAAAGGATGATATTATGCCAATTAATAAAAATGTTCATGAGCAAATGCGTAATTGGGAGCTTCAGCAGAAGCAGAAAAGTCAAAAGGAATTAAGAGAAAAATATGAATATATGAATGATAAATATCAGCAGATGAAGAACAGTTACAGCGGCTTCAGAAATGTTCATAAAGATGATAATGATGATGCAATATTTGACAAAAGCAGTGATTTGGCAGATGATAACAGTTATATGAGATATGAATTAAACAATACCTTTAAAAACAAGGACGATAAAAAGAATAAATAATTAGTTTTACAGGCAAATAAGGCAAATATTCAATACTATGAGTATTTGCCTTTATTATTTAAAAATCTTTAATTTTTCTCTTGACATCAAATAAATAATACTATATCATTACATTGTAATCATTACAAAATAAAAATGATTATAAACGAGGTTTGCATGAAAACACTAAAAGAATTATCGGATGAATTAAAAAAGAATAATATACGTCTTACTCATCAAAGGTTGAAGGTATTGGAATATTTATCAAACAGTAAAAATCATCCTACGGTGGAGCAAATTTATAATGCTCTTAAAAAGGAAGTACCTTCTTTGTCTAAAACTACAATTTACAATACATTAAATTATTTATCGGAGTTAAATCTCATACAGGTTTTAGCAATAGATGAAAATGAAGCTCATTTTGATGCTGTTACCAATACTCATGGCCATTTTAAATGTAAGACATGCGG
>DMWH01000046.1 GCA_003483345.1 Clostridiales bacterium
TTTATACTCAATAATCTTGCCGCGTTTGCCACATGATTATCCCGTCTTACCGGTATTCTTTTTTGCACTGTTTCCATTCCCTCAAGTTCTTCTATCGGTAATATACTTTCTTTTTGGGATTGATTAATCTCTTGCAATGCAATTATATCCGGTTTTTCGGATATAATTGCATCAACAAATTGATTTAGCTTTTTTTCGTAATAGTCCTCTTCAAGACTGTGTGTATTTAATGTGAGCAGTCTCATAAAAACATCACCTCATTACAGAATATCATTTATATCTGATTTTATTAAATCTGCTTTGGTTCCGTAAACAGCTTGAATTCCATCGTCCTTTTTCAACAAGCTCAATGCACCTTCTTTTTTCCAATCCGCAAGCTCTGCAACTTTACTCGGATCTTTTACCGTGACTCTCAGTCTTGTCATACACGCATCTACAAATACAATATTTTCGCGTCCACCTAACAATCGTATTATATTTTCAGCTTGGCTGTTACCACTTGATGTTTTTACCTTGTTTTCTTCATCTTCGCCGTCAACTTGGTAATTTCCCAAACGTCCAGGTGTTGCAAACTTGAATTTACCTATCATAAAATATGCAACTACGTATCCCACTACAAAGAACACTAAAACACATATTATAAAATTAATTATATCTCCGCCCAATCCCGCTTTGATTGACATAGGAATTCTTGCTATAAATTCAACATTACCGAACGAATGTAGTCTTAAATCGATTATACCCGCCATAGCAAACGCAACACCCTGAAGTAAAGCATATACTATATATAAAGGTATTGCACAGAACATAAACATAAATTCAAGCGGTTCTGTAACACCAGTAAGAAATACTGCTATCACCGTAGAAATAAACATTGAACGGTAACTTTTTCTTTTATCTATGTCAACACGTCTGTACATCGCAAGTGCAATACCCAAAAGCATTCCGGTTGCACCTATCATTTGACCGACTTTAAAACGAGCCGGAGTTATTGTTGTCAATAAATTTTGATATGATGACATATCTCCTAAATCCTTAAAGTTAATTAAATCAGTTACCCATGCAAGCCATAAAGGGTCTTGACCGAAAACTTCTTTTCCTGCATTTAAACCCGTCTGTATAACGTATGTACCGCCGAATGATGTATAGTTCATAGGTATAGTAAGCATATGGTGCAGACCGAAAGGAAGTAACAGTCGTTCAAGTGTACCATATACAAACGGTGCAAGAATAGGCGATGTTTCAGATGAATTTGCAATCCATACACCAAAATTATTTATTCCAAGCTGTACCACCGGCCATACAACCGATAGTATTAATGATATAATCAATGAGTAGAAAATTACAGCCATTGGTACAAATCGTTTTCCGTTAAAAAATGAAAGCACATCCGGAAGTTTACGGAAATTATAATATTTATTATATACTATTCCTCCTACAAATCCCGAAATTATACCTACAAATACACCCATGTTAAGTGCCGGCACTCCCAATACCGATACAAAATATCCATTTACCAATATCTCTTGACCAAACAGCGTTTTTGTAACAGCATTAGGGTCGTTGAGCATTTCAGACGTTACACCGAAAATCTGTCCCGTTATAGCATTAATTAATATAAATGCTATAACAGCAGCAAAAGCACCACCTGCACGCTCTTTTGCCCATGACCCACCGATAGCTACTGCAAACAGTATATGTAGATTATTTATAATTGCCCAACCTATATTTTCAATCACCGCCGCCGCTGTCAGCACAAATCCCGCATCTCCGGCAATCATGGCGATTAATTTACCTATACTTATCATAAGTCCCGCTGCCGGCATAACTGCAATAACTACCATCAATACCTTGCCAAGTTTCTGTAGAAAATCAAAATTGACCTTAACTTTCTTTTTTTCACTATCTTTCNNGTCGCAAATTTTAATTCCAAATCATCTTCAGCGTCGCAAATTAAAACAGGTGTTACAGTGTTAATATTTTTCTCTTTCATAAGCGACATATCTACTTCTGCAACAAGATCTCCTTTTTTTACTCTGTCGCCTTCATTAACATACGACGAAAAACCTTGCCCCTTTAGATTAACCGTATCAATCCCAAAATGGACTAAAACATCAATTCCATCATCAGAATGAAAACAGTATGCATGCTTCGACTCCGTCACCGAACTTATTACGCCATCAACAGGACTATAAATTTTACCATCATCAGGTACTATAGCGATACCATCCCCCAATACCTTTTCTGAAAATATTTTATCCGGCACGTCTTCCAGTGCGATAATTTTACCGGATATAGGTGCTGATACAACAAAGCTTTTTTTAGTTGTGTTTTTCATGACATATTCTCCTTTCATTTGCATATAACTTTCAGAAATATTTCTGCAATTTGTTGAAAATATTATATATCATCTTTTTCTCTTTTTCAATACTTTTTTCTAAAAAAAAATAAGTTCATAATGTTTTAACAAATTTACATATATTTTATTGTGTAATATGACCATATATCTGCTCATTAATTTTTATTTGTAAAGATACATTGACATTTTATCTTACAAGAGTTATAATATTTATGAAAACAAATCTATGCAATTGCATAAAAGAATTAAAGGAGGTTACGTATGGCTGTTACTATTAAAGATGTAGCCGCTCTTGCCGGAGTTTCACCATCAACCGTATCACGAACTTGCAACAATAACCCTTCAATAAGCAAGGAAACAAGAGAAAAAGTGAAAGATGCAATGGAGAAATTAGGATATGAACCGCCAACATCGTCAATTTCTTCTCAATCGGTCAAAATAATCGGCATTATTCTCCCGCCATCTACACGTGAAACATATGAGAACTCGTTTTTTCTCGAAGTAATAAGAGGTGCTAGTCAGGTGTGCAACAGTATGCAATATATAAGCACAATAATTACGGGTGAGAATTATGATGAACTACTTATGGCAATCCGTAATATGACAGATAATGATGTTATAAGCGGTTTTATAGTTTTGTACTCTGTAATTGATGATCCTGTAGTGGAATATCTTCACCAAGAAGGATTAAAATACGTACTAATAGGTAAAGCTTCAAAGTATATAGAACAAACGGTATACGTTGATAACGATAATATTCTTGCCGGAAAAGAAGCTACCGAATATCTCATTAAATTAGGTCATAAAAACATAGCTTATCTTGGCAGCAAAAGTAATATGGTGTTTTCTGCTGAACGAAAACAAGGATATATGATCTCACTAATAAGCCACGGACTGGATTATGATAAAAACAACTGTATTGAAGTTGATGATATCGAGAAAGGAGAAGATGTTGTAAAATCGTTATTGCAGCGTAACAATGCACCAACGGCTATGGTTGTTAGTGATGATATTTTTGCTGCTATGGTTGAACGTGTTTGTGTTGAAATGAATATGTCGGTTCCAAAAGATTTATCGATTATCTCATTTAACAATTCTCTTCTTGCACGTCTTTCTTCATCGCAGCTAACATCTATAGAGATAAATTCATTTCAGTTAGGCACTGAATCCGCAACTCAAATAATCAATCACATTGAAACACCAAATCTGGATGCGACAAAGATTATTATTCCACACAAGTTAGCCGAAAGAAATTCATGTGCAAAACATGACTGAATATAAATGTTTAAAACTATATAATATAAAGGATACCCGCTTTGAATTTCACTAAATAATGTGTATTCCCTTTACCGTACAAAACAGTAGAGGGATTTTTTCGTTAAATATGATTTGAAAACTCGTAGAGTTGTATAAAAGAACAGTGGGACGATGTACCCAAAATGGCAGTCAATTAGAATACAAAATCTGATTTACATAGGATGATGGAGTGGGGGTGCGGACATATTCTTGGA
>DMWH01000075.1 GCA_003483345.1 Clostridiales bacterium
CACAGGGCTGACTGTACAAATATTCATGATTTAAGCGATTCTGAAGACCAGAGATTTATTGAGGTTCAGTGGGACAATAAAGAAAAGGCAACATTCATCAGCGAACTTCAGATTAAAGCATTGGACAGACCGAAACTTTTGCAGGATATAACTTCTTTGTATGTAGATGCAAAGCTTAATGCCGTATCGCTTAATTTAAGAATAAATAAGGAAAAGGTAGCAATCGTTGATATCGGATTTGAAATAAATGATATTAAACAAATAGAAGATTTGATTAAAAAGATGAAAAAGTTAGACGGAGTATTGGAAGTCTACAGAAATAAAAAGTGACGAAAAAATGAAAGGATGAAAAATGAGAGCAGTTGTGCAGCGCGTAAAAAGCGCCCACGTTAAAGTAAAGGATAAAATAATAGGAAGTATAGGACAGGGAATTTTGCTATTTCTCGGTGTTGAAGAAACAGACCAAGAAACGGATTTAGAATATATGTGTGAAAAGATTCCAAATCTTAGAATATTTGAAGATGAAAACGGAAAAATGAATAAAAGCTTATTGGATGTTGAAGGAAGTATATTGGTTATTTCACAGTTTACATTGCTTGGAGATGCAAGAAAAGGAAGAAGGCCAAGCTTTACGGATGCTGCAAAACCGGAAAAGGCAATTCCTATGTATGAAAAATTTATTGCCTGTATGAAGGAGAAAAATATTACAACACAATCAGGAGAGTTTGGTGCTGAAATGGAAGTAGAATTAATTAATGACGGTCCTGTTACCATACTTCTTGACAGCAAAAAAGTTTTTTAGGAGGATATAATGATATTCGAGACATTGGAAGTCGGCATTTATGGTGCGAACTGTTATATTGCAGGAAGTGAAAAGACCAAGGAAGCAGCTATAATAGATCCCGGCGCTGACTTTAATAAAATTGACAAAAAATTAAATGAATTGGGATTAATTCCAAAAATTATTATACTGACCCACTATCATGGGGACCATATAGGAGCGGTGAAAGAATTTACTGATAAATATAACTTAAAAATATATATTCACAAGGAAGATGCAGAAGCGCTGAATAACAGCAATATGAATCTTACCAAGACAATGTTCGGGAAAGGTGTTTCAATTAAGGCTGATGTTGAGTTAAAGGATGGGGACGAAATAGACTTAGGTGAATTAAAATTTAAAATAATTCATACGCCCGGACACACAAAGGGCGGTATTTGCATCAAGGTTGGAAATATAATGATGACAGGGGACACCTTGTTTAACTCTTCTATCGGAAGAACCGACCTTCCCGGAGGCTCCTTTGAAGAAATTATAACTTCAATAAAAGAGAAAATTTTTAAATACGATGATGATACATTAATTTATCCGGGACACATGTCACCTTCAACAATTAAAAGGGAAAAACAATTCAATCCGTTTGTAAATTAAGATGATGATTAAATTTTATTTTTTAGGCCATGATTATGAATACGAAGCAAGAAATGCGCTTAGAGTATTCGATTTAAACACAGATTTTGAAATAACTTACAGCTCCTTTGAAGGAAGGGGCTTATCTATTGTGTCATGTCTTGAAGATGGAGAAGTTATCAGTGCAAAAGCGCAGCTTTACAAAGACAATGAAATACTGTATGAATCATGTTTTAACGCAAATGGTATTGTTTTAGAGAAATACGGTATAAAAAAGCTGAAAAAAACATTGGTGATAAAAACGATACATAATGTATTGAAATCATATTACAATGTTTATCCGGATTACGGCATTTTAACCGGAGTAAGGGTTGCTAAAATTTTGCTCACTGCAAAAAAACACTCTAAAAGTAATGAAGAAATAGATGACATACTGAGAAATACATATGAAGTAAAAGAAGAGAAAATAAAGCTTCTATGGGACATATTAAAAATAGAAGAAAAATATATTGATGAATATTCAAACAATAAGAACTATAACTTATACATAGGCATTCCATTTTGCCCTTCTAAATGCAGCTATTGCTCCTTTACCTCATATGTAAATTGTCCTCAAAAAAAAATAAATTCCTACTTGGATACTTTGGTATATGAAATTGAAAAAACAATCGAGCTTGCAAAAAAGAGAAAATTGTGCCTTCATACGATATATTTAGGCGGCGGAACACCCTCGGTATTAAGTAATGAGCAAATTGACAAAATTTTCAGTACAATAAAAAAACATTACGAGCTATTTAGAATAAAAGAAATTACATTTGAAGCCGGAAGACCGGATACTTTAGATAAAGAAAAACTAAGTTGTCTTAAAAATAATTTTGTTAACAGAATATCCATAAACCCTCAAACAATGAATGATGATACATTATTATCAGTCGGAAGAAAACATTTAAGCTGTGACATTGTTGAAAAGTATTTAATTGCAAAGGAAATTGGATTTAAAACTATAAATATGGATATTATTTTGGGGCTGCCGGGGGAAGATGAATCAGATGTAAGAAATACAATTGAAATAATTGCAGGGTTAAATCCTGAAAATATTACAGTCCACTCGTTGGCTTATAAAAAACACTCTGAACTTACCAGAGAAAGTGCAAAATTTTGTAAGGATTATGAACTTATTAAAAAGATGCACTATGTGATAAAGGAGGTTTGCGAGGATAAGGGGTATAAACCATATTACATGTACAGACAAAAGAATATCAAAGGCAATTCTGAAAATATCGGCTATACCAAGAAAGGCAGAGAGTGTATTTACAACATGGTTATGATTGAAGAATTGGAAACCATTCTTGGATGCGGTCTTGGTGCTACAAGCAAAATAATCACAGGTGAAAATAAGCATGAGCCGCTACGTAATTTTAAAAGCTTAGAAGAATATTCGAAAAGAATTGATGAAATAATAAACAAAAAGCAAACTTTATTAGGAGATAATATAATATGAAAAAAGTAAAGGTTTTTTATATGGAAGGCTGTCCTCATTGCAGGAAGGCATTTAGAATACTTGATGAATTAAAAGCAAATAATCCTGAATATTCCGATATTGATGTGGAATACATAGATGAAAACAAGGATGTAAAAGCAGCAAATGCACATGATTACTACTATGTCCCCACATTCTTTGTTGATGGCGTGAAACTCCATGAAGGGGTACCAACAGAAGAAAAAATAGAAAGAGTATTGATTGAAGCTATTAAATAAAGCAAAGTAAAAGGAGGTTTTACCTCCTTTTACTATTTAAAACCATATTTATGTCATCCTGAGCGATAGCGAAGGATCGCATCTTTTGAGTTTGAGATTCTTCAGGCTGAGCCTTCAGTTTTCAATACCATCAGGTTTATTTAATTCTGTATGGTTGGTTCCCCTCTTTGACGTTTCTATTTCCCAATGTATTATAAGCGTTAAGGCTGCTCTTAATATTACTATTGATGCAAGAATTATTAATTCATCGATGGTTCTTATAATTAATGTTTTTAGAATCTCCGCGCCTAATTTAAATTCCAAAGCCATTGCCAATGCCTGTGACAGTTCGATTTTGATTCTTTCGTCTCCAAAATTGAAATGTCGAATTGCATATTTAACAAATGATTTTAAGGCTGAGTATAAAATGATAAATACTCCGATAAGTTCAAGCAAATGGGCAATGTTAGGCACGATAATGTTAATAAGATGTTCTAACATATTTTCTCCTCTTTCATGTAATGTCCATCACATTATATTGTATTTATATTACTTTGTCAAAGAATGTTTTTCTAAATATAAAAACATTGTAAATTGCAAGTTTAATTGCC
>DMWH01000061.1:0-3015 GCA_003483345.1 Clostridiales bacterium
CCGATTAATTACTTCTTGATACATGCCAATCGGTGTTGAACCGGTAGGAAGTCCTAAGATAGCATTATTTTTGGCTTTAACCGTATTAATTAAATAATCTGCTGCCAATTTACTTATTTCCTCATAATTATTTTTGATAATTACTTCCACTTTTTCAATCCATTCCTTTCTATATATTGATTATTTGATATACCCAAATTATTTTTTGATGGTATCACAAAAAATGCAAATAAACAATAAAAATTTGGCAAAAAACAATCCTCAATTCATGAATATCAAGGATTGTTTAATGTATATCAATTATCTTATAGGACAAATTCCATTATCACAGCCGTCGTTTCCTACATCCAATGCTCCTTCTTGAGCTTCATACTTGCTTAAAAGAGATGGAATAAATGGTTTCATTTCTTTTACTCTCTTATTGTATTCTTCTTCAGTTATTGATTCATAAGGCATGAGCTGATAGAAACTGTCATTCAATGAAAGGAAAGAAAGTGCCACAATATCATCCCAGTTATCCCATACCCACTGCTCAACTTCATCCCATTCATGCTCTCTTACATGGACTGTAATGGAGCAATTATGCTGGACATAATTCTCCATAAACAATTTATAATTTTCTAATTGCTCAATTGCCGAAACATCATATTTAGTCTTTCCATTCGGCGCCTTCTGAGGAAACTCAATAACCTTTGTAGTACATGTTTTAATATCCTGACCTACTTCCGGATATATGGGGTAATCCAATTCTTCGCATACCTTAACCAAAGGGTCGTGGCTGTTTATCCTGACTCTTCTTAGAAAATATGGTGCATGTGAATAATGAACACCGCTGGATACTCCCGGAAGCTGTGACAATGTACCTTCAGGTTTTACGGTAGTAACTAAAATAGGTGCTTTTTCGCCAATTTCTGCTGCATATCTTTCTGCTTCATTGTGAGCGGCATCTCTCAGTTTTCTTAATAATGATGCTTGCTGCTCCCTATCAAGACCTGTAGCATTAACCATATCCTGCCACCCTGTAAGTGAGCATCCTGTCAGTTTATCCCTCTGCTGCACTCTGTCCCATTGTGACAATTCAAGCTCCACACAGGTCATTCTGTAAGCTGCTCTCGCTGACAGGCGCTGTGCCTGTATAAGCCCTCTTTCATCCAGGTTCCCGTTTTCATCAACAAATGCATAGACATTTACAGTTGTTAAATTACAAAGTCCTTTGTTATCAAGGAGTATTTCACCGCAGGGATTAACTCCGCTCATATTTGGTCTTCTTTTGCTTCCTGCCTCTTCATTAACCCATCCCGGCTCTCCGGAATACCGCATTTGCTCAATTTGCCATTTTAACTGCTCGCGGGTAGGTTTCTTCCTGTAATAAATTGAATTATTGCTCATAGAGCGGTGTATTATATCCTTATCAACAATCCACTGTCCGTCTATTTGTTTATAGAGCTTGCTTTTAGCCTCAATACATTCTGTATCGTCATAATCAATAAGCATTATTTCAGCAGTTCTTCTTACGCCGCCGACTACTACATTTTCACCTATAATGTTTGCAATATCAAGGCAGTCGATAGGTTTTAATTTAAATCTGTCCTTACCTTCAATTGCACCACGCTTTTTAATAACCGAATCGATTTTTGTAAACATATTTTTCATACTTGCATGACCGCTGGCAGTTCCTCCAAAAGTTTTTAACACCTCTCCCTTGGGTCTGACATTGTTGTAGTTAATTATTATTGTATTAATATTTCTATATTCGCTTGAATTTATAAAGCTGAAGAAATAATCAAGGGATTGAACCCATCCTTCCTTGCTGTCGCCAACGGTTATTTTTACGGAATTATTTTGGTTGAATTCAACGCCTGTGTTATCTTCTCTCTTGGACTTTTCTACTGGGGTGTAATCTTCATGGATTATTTTATAATTCCCTCTTATTTTAGGCAGCTGCTCTATATCGCTTTTTAAAATTCTTACACCTACTCCCGAGCCTATCATTAAAAGATAAAATAAGTCCCTGAATGCATGGAAATCATTTATTATTTCAAATGCACAGTTGAAATTTGCCATAGGATAGTTATATGAAACCGGAGTTCCGCCAACCCAAAATGTTCTGCCTGACAAAAACTGTCTTAAATTAAATATGTTATCGTACAGTTGCTCTGCTTCTTCTCTTTTCGTAGGTACTAAACTGCAGTTGTATTCAACGGCTCTTCTTACCGTTTCCCACCAATACTCCCTTCTTCTTTCTTCAGGAAGCCATCTTGAATAAGTTCTGTAATAAACAAAGTTACCAAGCTGATCCATAGGTGAGCCTCTATGCTTATACTTGCTGATAAATTCTTCGCTGAGAAGTTTGGAATCTCTTCTCTTTCTGGAGTCCCTCGACTTATCCCTCTCATATCTGTATAAAATGTATTTCTTTGCGACATCCTTTCTGACACTGTCCATGAGGTAGTTTTCAACCATATCCTGTACCGTTTCCACGGGTATGGGATAGTTTTTACTTGAAAGTTCCTCTTCTATTTTCAGGCTTATTTCCTTAGCCAATTCCTCATCAACGCCATCCTTTGTTTCTTTCATAGCCTTCATAATAGCATTGCTGATTTTATCGGCATTAAAATCGACAAAGTTTCCGGTCCTTTTTAATATTCTAATCATATCCCTTTTCTCCCTGTTATTTTATGTGGTACTACATATTGTAGCAGTAACACTAAAATATGTCAATCAAATACTATATATAGATATTTTTTGCACAAATGGACAATATCATTGAAATATCATTGTTTTAAAAATAATATCGAAATTTGCAAAAAATTTAAAAAAATTCCTTTGTTGAAATTTCAAGGAATTTTTATATTATTAAAAGATTTTAACATATTATTTCAATATGTTAAGATTTTATATTATTTAGTTTTAGGAATTTCCCTTCCAATTTATTATATCCATCGTATCTTTGAAGCAATCACTTCTTAAAAAGTCATCTTCGTATAATTCCGAGCACATCATCGGATGCCTGCT
>DMWH01000061.1:3141-5566 GCA_003483345.1 Clostridiales bacterium
TTTTGTATTTCTGAAAACTTCTTAATATCACTATACTCACTTATTCCGTTATAATTTTTGTAAATCAGTCTGATAATATTTTTCAAAGATACCTGCCGGAATTTTTGATTCCATGATGTCAAGTCTCCTACTTCAAATGCACGACCTGTTGCTCTTCCCCTTTCAGGATAAGGGTCCTGCCCCAATATTACGACTTTTATGTCATAAAGATTACATTTCATGAAACGCAGAACATTTTCAGGAGCAGGATTTATATTGCTGCCTATTTTTCTTTCTATAGTTTCCAGTTCCAATATTATACTATCCGTCAAAAAATTATTCCATGACGGGTGTGCGTCTATAGGTATCAAACTCATATTTTCACCTAATCTCTTGATAAGCTTTTGCTTTCAATAATAATGCAAAGTAAAAGCTTTGTCAATAAATAGCGAAAGTACAAGGTATAACAATATTATTTTTCGCTTCCCGTATAAATAAATATTGCATCACGCAAAAATTCTGCAGCTCCTTTTTGTACCTTTTCATAATTTTCTTTAAATCTTTCGTCATCCACATACATCTGAGCAAGAGCAGCATGTGCTTCTTTGTCGTAAGAGCCCCAGCAAAAGGTAATCCACTTCTTATGAAGTTCAGCTGTTTTTTGTGCAAGTTCTCCTGCAGGGTCATTTGTTTCCATTGCCTTTTTAAGATATTCAAAAATTGAATTGCCTAATTCTTCAAATTCCTTATATTGCTCCTCAGACATGTTCATAAACTGTTCATTGGATTTTTTCACGGCTTCTTCACCATATTTTTCTCTTATTTCCTGCCCGAATTTCTTTTCATTTTCTTCAATTAATTGTTTCTTGAATCCTTTAAATTTTTCGCTATCATTCATAACAATTCTCCCTTCTCTATACTTAATCGTTTTATCCAGATTATCAATTAGAATATTTAATTGTTCTCTCTTTGCAAGGAGGGCTCTTTTATGTTCCCTAAGAGCAACAATATCATCATAATCAGGTGAAGAAAGTATTTTCTTGATACTGTCTAAACCAATATCTAATTCCCTGTAAAACAATATTTGCTGCAGCCTGTCTACTTCCTCTTTTCCGTAGATGCGATATCCGGATGAGTTAATTCTTGCCGGCTTAAGAATTCCTATCTCATCGTAATACCTTAAGGTCCTGGCGCTCACACCTGCCAGCAAACTAAGTTTCTTAACTGTATACTCCATAATTTCACTCCTTACAAATATATTGTATACCTTTACGTAACGTCAATGTCAATATATTAATTCTATAAAAAGATTATTTATTCCGGATTTCTTGAACTGTCTTGTAACACCATATGATAAGTGATATAATTGACATATAATCTTTGGGAGGGAAGAAATGAAAAAATTATTATGCTTAATCTCATTAATGTGCCTTATTTTGTTGTCTTGCAAGAAGACTGATGTGTTGCCCGGATTAGATACTTCGCCGGTTGAATACGGTGTTGACGATAAATACGAGCTTAGAGCCCTTAAATCAGATAAACAGGGAATTGACAGTACAACTGTTTTTCAGCTGACTTCAAAGGAAGAAATAAACAATAATTTCATAAAAAATAATATGCAAATAGTTCCCGAGCAAGAGTATAAAATTGAAAAACTTTCAGGTACAACATATAATATTATTCCTGCTGTAAATCTTGAAAACGACAAGATATATCAAATCGTACTCAATGATGAAGGATATGAGTACTCCTGGGCATTTCAAACTAAGAAAAAATTTGTAGTGGAAAGTACCCTCCCTACCGATAGAAGCGGTTATGTACCTTCAAATTCAGGTATTGAAATATATTTCAGCTTAAGCGGTTTAGAAGAATTGGATGATTTTTTTGAAATTAAGCCTCATGTGGATGGTAAATTTATCTACAAAAATAATACTGCTATTTTCGTTCCCGATAAATTAGAAGAAAACATCAATTATACGGTAACAATAAAAAAAGGTTATGGTCTCAAGGACAGTGAGCAGAAATTAGAAGAAGATTATTCCTTCAGCTTTAATACAAAAAAAGAAAAGTATGCTGAAATTTATTTTGACAGGCCATTGACAAATATTTACGAAAACAATGCAAAAATAATTGAAGCATATATAAATAATGAAAATCTGGAATTTGACATAAATATTTATCAGTATTCAAATGCAGACTATTTTGCCGAAAATATCAATGATTTTGCAGAGACAGGCAAATTTTTTACCGGCAGTGTTGATGATATTGAAGGATTATCCCTGTTAAATACTATAAAGCAAAAGCCAAACATTTCTTATAAGAATATTTATAATACTCCAAAAGGATTATTCGAAATTCCCGGCCTTCCAAAGGGATATTATTTATTGGAATTTTCAACGAATTCGGGTGAAAAAAATTATCACTTCCTGCAAATTAACGATATGCT
>DMWH01000058.1:0-745 GCA_003483345.1 Clostridiales bacterium
GCAATGTTTATATTTATTAATAAGCATTGTTTTAATGGGCTTTATCGTGTAAATGGAAAAGGGTTGTTCAATGTTCCATATAATAATAGTAGACAAGCTTCATATAATGCAGAAAATATTATTGATATATCAAATTATTTAAAGACTATTACGATTTTGGATGGCGATTTTGAATATGCTTGTAATGGAGCTGAAGAAGGTGATTTAATATTTTTAGACAGTCCTTATGCTCCGTTAAATCCAACAACATTTGAGTCTTATACAAAGGAAGGATTCGATAAAGACAGTCATATCAGATTAGCAGAGTTATTTAAAAAATTAACTATTAAAGGATGCCATTGTATGCTCACAAATCATAATACAGAGTTCATCAATGAATTATATAATAATCTATTTGATGATAACTCAAAATATAAAATATATATTGATATTATTAGTGTAAAAAGAATGATAAATTCAGATGCAAATAATAGAAAAGGTGAAGAAGTTATAATATATAACTATAAGGTATAACATGGATAAGATAATTAATTCTAAACTTGTACCATTTTATGATAGTTTATCTGCAAANNTTGATATGATTTTTGCTGATCCGCCGTATTTTCTAAGCAACAATGGTATTACTTGTAAAGGCGGGAAAATGGTGTCTGTAAATAAAGCTGAATGGGATATGGGCAAAAGTGTTCTAGAAAAACATAATTTCAACAGAATATGGCTTAAGTTATGTAAAAAGGTTCTAAAGCCA
>DMWH01000058.1:844-1460 GCA_003483345.1 Clostridiales bacterium
TAGCCTGCAAGTGTTTTACTCATTCAACTGAAACAATACTTTGGGCAAGAAAAAGTAATGAGAAATATTTATTTAATTATGAGCATATGAAAGAGCTTAATGGTGGAAAACAAATGAAGGACGTGTGGACTGGAAGTCTTACCAAGCCATCAGAAAAGAAAGAAGGCAAACATCCTACTCAAAAGCCGGAATACTTATTAGAGAAAATAATTTTAGCTTCTACAAAAGAAAATGATGTAATATTAGATCCATTTTGCGGCTCTGGAACAACAGGGGTTGTTGCAAAGAAGCTTCATAGGAAATTTATTGGATTTGACAATGTAGAAGAATATTTAGAAATTACAAAACGCAGATTGGAAAAAGTTCATACATAGCAGGAACTTTGTGNNACTAAGAAAATAAATAATCATTATGTAGTTGATGAAATTATTAATCATGATGAAAACGGGTATTCAGGCGAAGCAATTGAATTGCTTGCTAAGTTTGAAAATTATTATGAAGATTTAGTTTCGAGACAGGAAGCAATAATTAAAGAAATGGATAAGCTAAAGGCTGAAAACAAAACAAATACGGTAAAGTTTAAACAGCTTTTTGCAAATAAGCTAAATAACAGTGC
>DMWH01000058.1:1618-2760 GCA_003483345.1 Clostridiales bacterium
AAGTGTTAGATTAGATGACTTTAAATCCTTCCGCATTAATGAAGGTTATGTGGTGGATGTGGTTTTTATCAAGGAAAAAGGTGTCTTTGCATTTCAGTTGGTTGAGCCTGATTTAGGACCTGAACCCGGAAATGAAAATCAAAAACGAAAACCGGCACCCGGCAGGGTTTTTGTTACCAATATAGCTTTTAGAATTTATAACGGAAAATTGGAGTGCGGGTTTAAGACCGTCTGCTCTGAGCCTGAAAATACGAAGGCTGCTTGCGAGGTGTTTAGATTAGCCGTTATTAGGTCTATTGTTTTGAATGAACTGTTGGGACTGGAACAAATTATTCCCATTATAAGGGATATGCATCAAATCAACAGCATTGATAAGGTTGATAGATTTATTGATTATATCAGGAGCAATGAAAGACAGCTTCCATTCGTTTTGACTGTCGAATATAAAAAGCCGGTTGATTTCAATACTTTAATAAAAACCAAACCGGATTTTGACATTAATAGTTTATTGAACCGCAAAATTGAAGATTTAATTGCAACTACGAAGGTTGAAGATAAAGAAGAAAAGTTTGAAGATAGAATGAGAGAATTGGCAGGCAAAAAAATGGGGTATGCGCAGTTTGGATTTTTGCCTTATAAATATATTAATAATTTTAATGACAGACTCGGGTGCAATATTTCAAGCGGTGATGTATGNNNTAAATGAAAAGAAATTCTTAAAAGATTTAGAAAATGAACTGCAGGAATTTCCAAAATACAAAAACATAAATTTCGGCAATGTAATTTTTATAAATGAAGCAAGAATCGAAGAGCTTAACAAGATTATTGAATTAAGCAATTCAAAAGAAGAAATTATTAAAGCTATTGAAGATAAGATAGAAATTATTGAGCAGAAATATGAAGATAAAATAGCTGTCTTAAACAATGAGATGCATGAAAAGGATGAGAAAATCGATACATTAAAAGCAGAAATAAAAGAACTTAATGACAAGTTTGATAAATTTTATCTGCAGGTAGAGAAGCTTAAAAGTGATTACAATGAACAGATTAACAAGCTGAATTTAAAAATTGAATGGAAGGATAATAAACTTAAGCAGCCGAGAAAGACGGAAGATATACCTGAATGGGTTGAAAAACAATTT
>DMWH01000058.1:2878-4182 GCA_003483345.1 Clostridiales bacterium
GATAAGAGTATTGAAATGTATACCAAAGAATATAAGGTCAAGTACAGAAAAGGACAAGCCGGCAAATCAAGAGAAGTCTTGCTTGATCAACATCTGAAGGTAGGTAAAGGCAACAAGGATAATCTTCGAATATATTTCTTTTATGACGAGGGAAAAGATTTAATTGTTGTTGGCTCCCTGCCAAAACATTTAAGCTCGGTCAATAAAAAGAAAGATTAGAAATCAGAAAATTAAAAGAAAAAGTGGTCAACCGAATTTGTATAGTATATAATTAAAAAAATAATATTTAGTAAACTATGATGAAAGAGGGGTGCCGATATGGCTAAGAAAAAAACAATTTTAGACTTATATAAAATGAAAGAAAATGGTGAAAAGGCAGTATGGATTACTGCATATGACTGCTGCTTTGCAGCATATGCGGAAAAAGCCGGCATGGATATGATTCTGGTGGGAGATTCAATGGGAATGATAGTCTACGGATATCAAGGCACTACTCCCGTTACTATGGATATGTGCATTAATCATTGTCAAGCAGTAAGAAGAGGAGCTCCCAATACATATATAATCGGTGACATGCCATTTGGCTCATATCATGAAAGTGTTGAGGATGCGGTGCGTAACGCAGTACGTTTCATAAAAGAAGCTGATGTTGATGCCATAAAATTAGAGGGCGGCGTTTCTGTTGCAGATAAAATTAAAGCTATAGCACAAGCAGGAATAGTTGTATTTGGGCATGTCGGATTAACTCCTCAAAGCTCGGCTGCTTTAGGCGGGTTTAAGGCTCAGGGGCGTACAACGGAAAGTGCACGTGCTGTAATTGAAGATGCCATAGCTGTTTATGAAGCAGGAGCAAAATTTATATTGTTGGAAGGTGTTCCCGAAGAGGTATGTGCTTTTGTTCATAAAATATTGCCTATACCGGTTTATGGAATCGGGGCAGGAGCTGATACGGACGGTCAAGTATTGGTTATCGGCGATGCTCTTGGAATGTTTGAAGCATTTGCACCTAAATTCACAAAGAAATATGCCGACATAGCAGGGATTGCAACAAAAGCCTTTGCGGATTATGTCAAAGATGTAAAAGAAGGAATTTTCCCGGCACCGGAGCATAAATATAAAATATCCGGAGACATGGCAGAGTTTGAAAAGTTGTTTGATGAAATTGAAAAGGATATTAAATTTTGATTTATAATTTGAAGGATGTAAGACGATGCACCAGCAAGCGGCATTTTTGTCATGTGTAAGAACAAGTTATACTAAATTAATGAGGGGAATATTAAATATGAAATATGATTTTACAAGTA
>DMWH01000136.1 GCA_003483345.1 Clostridiales bacterium
ACTTGTGTAACTGTTCCGAAATCGTATCCTTGCTGTCTTAATTGTGTTATCATTGATTGCAGCCCTTCAAGTGTGTCGGGTGCCGATTGATGCAGCAGGATAATTGCTCCGGGCTCTGCATTATTTACAACTCTCGATACTATTGCAGCAGCTCCCGGATTTTGCCAATCTAAGGAGTCAATCGTCCACAGGATTGTTACATAGCCAAGTGAAGCCAATTGGTTTAGAATTGCTTGCGTATATTCTCCATAAGGCGGTCTGAACAAATATGGGTCTTGACCCGTGATATTCCTGATAAGAGCTTCTGTTCGAACAATCTGGTTTGTGACTTCCTGCATTGTTATAAGCGGCATATGAGGGTGGGTAAGGCTGTGGTTTCCTATTTCATGACCTTCAGCTGCTATAGCCCTTGCTAAATCAGGATAATTTATCAACCAGATTCCGGACAGGAAAAATGTTGCCTTAATATTATTGTTTCTTAATATTTCAAGCAATTCATAAGTCTGGTTATCACCGTAAGTAGCATCAAATGTTAAAGCAACCATTCTTCTGTTTGGATTTCCTCTGTATATGGCAACAGCATTTTCAGGAATTGTAATTGTAATTACCGTTCCCGGAATAAGTCTTCGAGGATCCAGACCGGGATTAGCATTTATAATAGACTGAGCTGTTGTTCCAAACCTTGCAGCAATTTTATATATAGTATCCCCGGGCAGTACGGTATATCTGATTATGCCGGGCACTATAGGTTGAAATGGATTAAGAGCTTCTGGGGGCAGTATAATTTTCATTCCCGGATAAATCAATGAAGGGTCGGGAATGTCGTTTAATTCTAAAATTCTTTGAATGCTTACCTTGAATAAAAGAGAAATAATATAGAGGCTATCGCCGGGCTGTACGGTATAAATAAGGCTTCCGGGCGGGGTTTCTAAGTATTCCTCTTCAACAGGTATCAATATAACAGAGCCGGGATATATAAGGTTTGGATTTAAAATATTATTTGCATCTACAATTGCTTGTATTGTACTTCCATACAGGCGAGCAATACTATAAAGCGTGTCACCGGGTTGTACCGTATATATCATTTGAGTCATAATAATCCTCCTATTCTTTTCTATATAATATTCCGAATACTATACAAAGTGATAGTATGAATATGACACTACCCCGTCCTTTGTCATTTAATAGTGTTGAAATATTTCGGACATATAATATAATAAAGATATGTAACTACGGATATCGTTAATTACCAAGGAGGATTTGAATGAATAATTTTACTGTGCCATTTAGTTTTACTTTGCCGACAAAGATTGTGTATGGACCGGGATGCATCTCTTCTTTAATCGACGAATTGCACTTAAACAACGGAAATAGACCGATTATTGTTACCGATAAAGGTGTTAGAAATGCAGGCATACTGGATAAGATAACTTTTTTGCTGGAGCGAAACAATACAGATTACATTGTTTATGATGGTGTTGAGCCAAATCCAAAAGATGTGAATGTAGAAGAAGGAGCAAGAATAGCAAGAGAATTCGGTGCAGATTCAATTATTGCCATTGGAGGAGGAAGCCCGATAGATTGCGCTAAATCTGTTGGAGTGCTCTTAGCTCACAAGGAAGATAAAATCAAGAAATACGATGGCAAAACAGCTGCTACAAAGCCCTTGCCTCTGTTAATAACCATCCCGACAACTTCAGGCACCGGCAGCGAGCTGACATTTTCTTCCGTTATTACGGATACACTGAATAATTATAAAATGACTGTTAAAAGTCAATATACTGCAGCGAAGGTTGCAATTTGCGACCCGGAGCTTACCTTATCACTCCCTGCACATATTACCGCTTCCACTGGCATGGATGCTCTAACCCATGCAATTGAAGCTTATACTGCAACTTGTGCGGAGCCCATAAGTGACGCCATGGCTTTGTATGCAACAGAATTAATTTACAATAATCTTGTTACTGCTTTTAATGACGGAGTCAATCTTGAAGCAAGAAGCGCAATGCTGCTTGGCAGCATGCTTGCAGGCATAGCATTCAGCCATTCCGATGTGGCTTCTGTCCATTGCATAGCTGAGTCTTTGGGAGGAGTATATGACCTTCCTCACGGAGTCTGCAATGCTGTATTTCTGCCTCATGTTATGGAGTATAACATGGAATATTCCGTAAAAAGATATGCACGAATAGCCAAAGCTATGGGTCTAAGCTTTGAAAATGAAAGAGAGGGAGCAAAAAAGGCTGTTGAAGCGGTAAAAAAATTAGCAGTTGATGTTAAACTGCCCTTGTTTTCAAGCTTAAAGGTAGACATAAATGATTTTGAGAAAATTGCAGAAATGTCAGTTAAAAATATTTCAACCGAAAGCAACCCGAGACCCATGACAAAAGAAGACTATTTGACTGTCATTGAAAACGCCTACAAACATAAATGATGACACTACCCCCGTCCCCTTGTCATGAAAAACCCTTCGCGAAGCGAAGGGTTTAGGTTATATGAACAATAAGAGGCTTACTGCCATTACAGCCATGCCGGATATCAGCCCGCCTATTGAAAGGTGATGGTCTCCGTATTTCTGTGCCGAAGGAAGCAATTCATCCAATGATATATATACCATTATTCCGGCAACTACACCGAAGACTATGCCAAACACCAAATCATTTAGGAAAGGCATTAATATTAAATAACCTATAAGTGCACCGATGGGCTCAGCAAGTCCTGAAAGAAAAGAATATTTGAAAGCTTTTTTTCTGTCCCCTGTAGCATAATAAATGGGAGCCGATATTGATATTCCTTCAGGGATATTATGAATAGCTATTGCTACGGTTATGGGTATAGCTATCGAAGGCTCTTGAAGTGCAGAAATAAATGCTGCAAGACCTTCGGGAAAGTTATGTATTCCAACTGCCAGTGCCGTAAATATACCAGTTCTCATAAGGTTATCTTCTATATGAACTTTTGTTTCATTTAATTCTTCAACATTGTGCAGGTGGTGCGGGTTTTCTTCATTGGGCAGAACATTGTCGATAATTGCTATAAGTAACATGCCGGCAAAAAATGATGCAACTGCTGCCCATGAACCTGCCTTTAAGCCAAGCTCTGCTACCAGGCTATCCTTTGCTTTAGCGAATATTTCAATCATGGAAACATAAATCATTACCCCTGCCGAAAAGCCCAGGCTGATTGCTAAAAATTTGGTGTTTGTTTTTTTTGCAAAAAATGCGATAGCACTGCCAATTCCCGTGCTAAGTCCTGCTATCAGCGTTAATCCAAATGCTAATAAAATATTATTGTTCATTTGCACCTCCTAAAACTATTATATACCCAATTAAATAAAAATGTAAACTAATTATAGCAATTAAGATAATTAAAAGCATAATCAATCTATAATCCTAATTTCTTACAATCTTTTTAAGTTATGACTTAGTGTAAAATTACTTTAGGA
>DMWH01000215.1:0-347 GCA_003483345.1 Clostridiales bacterium
GATGAAGAAAAAGATGAATATGAAAAAATGAAGGAAAATGTATTGAATGAATTAAAGAAAACATTCAGACCTGAGTTTTTAAACCGTATTGACGAGATAATCGTGTTCCATTCGTTGAACAAGGAGCATATAAAACAAATTGTATCACTTATGATAAACAATCTGTCTAAACGTCTTGATGAAATGAATATTCATATTAAAGTCGATGAAAAGGCAATGGATATACTTGCAGATGCAGGATTTGACCCGGTATACGGCGCAAGACCTCTTCAAAGAGAAATCAGAAGACGAATTGAAGACAAATTATCTGAGGAGCTTCTAAAAGGAACAATCAAGAAGTCAGATAC
>DMWH01000215.1:360-1815 GCA_003483345.1 Clostridiales bacterium
TCAGCAATGATGGGAAGAGTAATTTATAATTAGAATCACAGAGAGATAGCGCCGGTGAGAGTCTATTACAACGATTATAAACGAAGAACATCCCTGAGCTTTTGACCCAAATTGCATATGCAAGAGTAGGCTCAAACGCATCCGAGCGATAAAGCGGCAAAGACATGTCAGTGTCTTTTGAGAGAGCCTATATGTGAATATATGCTAATTAGGGTGGCACCGCGAAATTCAACTCCTTCGTCCCTTGTGGATGGAGGAGTTTTTATTTTATATGAAAGGATTATTAATTATGTTAAGAAAAAATGAGTACCGTACACACACCTGCGGAGAATTAAGAGAAAGCGATATAGGAAAGCATGTCACAGTATCGGGATGGCTTGAAAATGTGAGGGACCATGGAGGTGTTAAGTTTGCAGACTTAAGAGACCAATATGGCATTGTACAGGTTGTTGTTGAAGATGAAACAATGCTGGATGGAATTCCGAAGGAAAGTGCAATTCGTGTTATCGGATTTGTTGCTGAAAGAGATGAAGACACAATAAATAAAAAGCTTGATACGGGATATATTGAAATCGAAGCAAAATCTATAACCGTACTGGGTAAGGTCAGAGAATTTCTTCCTTTTGAAGTAACATCATCAAAAGAGACAAAAGAAGATTTAAGATTGAAATTCAGGTTTTTGGACTTGAGAAACGTGGAAGTTCAAAAAAATATAATTCTACGCTCAAAGGTAATATCTTTTATGAGGAGCAAAATGACAGAAATGGGTTTTTTGGAAATTCAAACACCGATTTTAACATCTTCTTCTCCTGAAGGAGCAAGAGACTATATTATACCAAGCAGAAAGCATCCCGGAAAATTTTATGCATTGCCTCAAGCTCCTCAAGTGTTTAAGCAGCTTTTGATGGTTTCGGGTTTTGATAAATATTTTCAGATAGCTCCTTGCTTCAGAGATGAAGATGCCAGGGCTGACCGCTCCCCCGGTGAGTTTTATCAGCTAGATTTTGAAATGTCATTTGCAACTCAAGAGGATGTTTTTTCGGTCGCGGAAGAAGTATTGTATGATACATTTACTAAGTTTTCCGATAAGCAAGTATCAAAACCTCCTTTTAAAAGGATTCCTTACGAAGAATCAATGCTTATATACGGCACTGACAAACCGGATTTGAGAAACCCGCTGACAATAATTGATATAAGCGATATGTTTGAAGAAACAGACTTTGCACCATTCAGAAAGAAGACGGTAAGAGCAATCAATGTGCCTGAATGCTCATCCCAGCCTAAGCGTTTTTTTGAAGAGATGCTTGAATTTGCAACTAAAATCGGTATGAAGGGACTTGGCTACATCAAGGTTAATGATGAAATGGAATATCAGGGTCCCATTGATAAATATCTTTCTGATAAAGACAGAAAGGAACTTGCTGAAAGAGCAAGACTGAAACCGGGAGACGTATT
>DMWH01000215.1:1831-3289 GCA_003483345.1 Clostridiales bacterium
GAGCTTGCAAAGAAACTGAAATTAATAGATGAAAACAGGTATGAAATGTGTTATATTGTTGATTTTCCAATGTATGAAATAGATGAAAAAACAGGAGGAATAGCATTTACACACAACCCGTTTTCAATGCCTCAGGGAGGATTGAAATCATTAATGGATAAAGACCCTCTTGACATTAAAGCTTTTCAGTATGATATTGTATGTAACGGTATTGAACTTTCATCCGGAGCTGTAAGAAATCACGATTTGGATATTATGATTAAAGCATTTGAAATAGCAGGTTATACAATAGATGATTTGCAAACAAAATTTACCTCCTTGTTCAATGCATTTAAATACGGAGCACCTCCTCACGCAGGCATGGCTCCGGGAATTGACAGAATATTAATGCTTCTTACGGATGAAGAAAATATTCGAGAGGTTATAGCATTCCCCATGAACAACAATGCTCAGGATTTACTGACAAATGCACCATCAAAGGTTACAGAGCAGCAATTAAGAGAAGTTCATATAAAATTGAGGTAGGTGAGATGATGATAACTAAGGAAGAAGTTTTGAAAATTGCAAAGCTTGCTAAATTATCGGTAAACAATGATGAAATTTATAAACTGATTGACGATATGTCTAAAATAATTGAATATGCAGATGCAATTAATACAGTTGTTGAAGATGAAGATAATGAAGTTGAATTTTATAACATCAACAATAGTGCAAATGCATTTAACGAAGATATTGTTATTGATTCTTATGACAGGGATGAAATTTTAAAGAACAGAGAGGGCGGAGAAAAGGGATATTTTGTAATAAGGAAAAGGCATAGGGGGTGAAAAATTGAGCAAAATTAAAAATATACAAAAATTATTAAAAGCTAAGGAAATTTCATGTGTCGAACTGACAAAAAACTACCTTAACAAAATTGAAAAACAAAATAAGACTATAAATGCATATGTCAATGTAACTGGAGAAGAGGCAATTAAAACAGCAAAAAAAGTTGATGATAAAATTGCAGCCGGAGAAGAATTAATGCCCTTGGAAGGTATCCCCATGTCTTTAAAAGACAATATTTCTACCAAGGGTATTGAAACAACATGCTGCTCAAAAATGCTTAAAGGATATTATCCAATTTATGATGCTACTGTTTGGGAGATATTAAAGAACCAAAACTCTGTGCTTCTTGGAAAGACCAATATGGATGAGTTTGCCATGGGCTCATCTTGTGAAACTTCAATCTTCGGAACAACATTGAATCCTCACAACATGGAATATGTGGCAGGAGGAAGCTCCGGTGGAGCTGCAGCTTCCGTAGCGTGGAATATGTCAGCATTCGGCTTAGGCTCCGACACAGGAGGTTCCATAAGGCAGCCTGCAAGCTTTTGCGGCATTGTAGGATTTAAACCTACATATGGTACGGTTTCACGATATGGAGTTGTTGCATATGCTTCAAGCTTGGACCAGGTG
>DMWH01000129.1:0-1963 GCA_003483345.1 Clostridiales bacterium
CCCGTAGATAATCCCAGAGCCGTGGCGCTTGTTATGGTCGATGAGCCCGAAATGAGCATCGGGTATTACGGAAGTATAGTGGCAGGACCGGTCGCTGCAGATTTACTGGAGAATATATTAAAATATTATGATGTAGAGCCGGTTTATACCGAAGAAGAGCTTGGCCATGTGGAAAAACAAATGGTGACGGTTCCGAATCTTTTGGGACTTACGGTTGCGGAAGCAACAGATAAATTAATAAGCGCAGGTTTGGAAAGCAACATTACAATTGAAGTGGATGCTGAAAGAACGGTAAAATCTCAATTCCCGAAAGCTGGAGAGCAGGTTGTTAAATCTTCCATGGTTACACTGACACTAAATTAATGGGACATTGGGGACGGTCCTCAGCGTCCCGCCAAAGTGACAAAAAGGACCGTCCCCAGTGTCATAAGAATCAATTGCGCAGTTTAATTAATTATGATAAAATTGCACATACTATCATACATTTAAATAGGAGTATACTTATGAATATAAAAAATTTGCTCAAAGAAATGGATTATTTAAGCTATATAGGCGAAGACGATATAGAAATAAGGGGCATTACAAACGATTCAAGAAAAGTTAACAGAAATGATATATTTGTGGCAATTAAAGGATTTACAAACGATGGTCACAAATTTATTGAAAATGCTTTGGAAAATGGTGCATCTGCCGTTTTATGCGAAAATATTCCTGAAAATGTAAAAGGTAAAAGCAATTTTATCATTGTTAAATCAGCGAGAGCATCAATGGCTAAAGCAGCCAACATAATATACGGACGACCTTCCGAAAAAATGAAAATTGCCGGAGTAACCGGAACTAACGGCAAAACCAGCACTACATATTTATTAAATGGAATATATGATTATTTAGGAGTGAAATCAGGAATAATAGGAACAATGGGTGTTCTTATTGACGGTAAAAAAATCAAAGTAGACAATACTACTCCCGAAGCTTTTGATATACAGCACTATTTGGCAATGATGCTTGAGAAGGATATTACTCATTGTTGTATGGAGGTTTCATCTCATGCTCTTGAATTGAACAGAATTGACGAGGTTAAGATAGATGTGGGTATTTTCACCAATGTTACAAGAGACCATTTGGATTTTCATAAAACAATGGAAAACTATTATCAAGCAAAGAAAAAGCTGTTTTATTTAACAAAAGTTAACAATATTATAAATGTGGATGACCCTTATGGCTTGAGACTTTACAATGAACTTATAAAAGAAGGTATAAAAGCAATATCCGTAGGTATTGAAAATGATGCGGATATTAAAGCTTCAAACTTGAAAACCACGATGAATGGAACAACTTTTAACCTTAATGTAATGGGGAAAGAGAAAACAGCCCATGTAAATACTCCCGGAACGTTCAGTGTTCTTAATTCCCTTGGAGCTTTGGGAGCAGCATATGCACTGGGTGGAAATATTGATGATATAATTGAAGCTTTAAAACAAATAAAGGGAGTTACCGGAAGGTTTGAAATCCTCCCTAACAAGCTTGATTGTACTATAATACTTGATTTTGCCCATACTCCCGACGGTCTTCAGAAGGTAATGGAAACTATAAATGAGTTTGCAGAAGGAAGAAAAATTGTTATGTTTGGAGCCGGCGGAGAAAGAGATTTGTCAAGACGTGCCCCAATGGGTGAAATTGCAGGCAAGTACTGTGATTTAAGCATACTTACATCCGACAATCCCAGATTTGAAGACCCTTACGAAATATGTAAGGAAATAGCGGAAGGAGTTAAAAAGTCAAACGGTGAATATAAAATAATAGTTGAGCGCGACCAAGCCATATACTATGCTATTGACAAGAGCCAAAAAAAAGATGTAATATTGTTAGCGGGCAAATCCACAGAGCCTTATCAGGATATGGGAACCGAAAAAGTACCTTATGATGAAACTATGCTTGCTAAAAGAGCAATAAAAGAAGTGGA
>DMWH01000129.1:1970-3133 GCA_003483345.1 Clostridiales bacterium
TAGGAGTTATTATGCAAGGTAACGGACAAATAATAAGAGTAATAATAGTATCCTTTTTAATAGCATTGTTCTTAGGACCCGTTGTAATTCCGGTCTTAAAACGCCTTAAAGTAGGACAAAGTATACGAGAGGACGGACCTCAAAGCCATTTAGCCAAGTCGGGTACCCCTACAATGGGCGGAATTATTATAATATTAGCAATTTTAACTTCAATTATAACCGGAAGGCTCATTACAAAAGAAGTACTGGCTATAATATTCTTCATGCTGGGTTTTGGGTTAATAGGAGCCATAGATGATTATAAAAAGGTGGTAATGAGACAAAATGAAGGATTAAAACCGTATCAAAAAATCGTGGGACAGCTGATTTTTTCAGTCCTGCTTGCTTGGTACGGCTCAAGATACAGCGCCATGAAAACTGCATTAATGATTCCATTCGTTAATATGCACATTGATTTAGGTGTTTTGTACATACCCTTCATTACATTTATTGCCGTAGGTACTGTCAATGCCGTGAATTTGACCGATGGACTTGACGGTCTTAACACCGGAGTAACATTGATAGTTATGGCCGCTTTCAGTTTGATAGCAAACAGTTTAAAAGAAACAAATCAAATATATGAAGGAATATCCTTGATATGTGCCGCAACAAGCGGTGCCTGCCTTGGATTTTTAAAACATAACGCAAATCCTGCCAAAGTATTTATGGGAGATATAGGCTCATTGGCTTTGGGAGGTGTTGTTTCATCAGTTGCCGTTTTATCCGGCATGGTTTTATTTATACCCATAATTGGCGGCATATACTTTGTTGAAGCACTTTCAGTTATTATTCAGGTTTTCCATTATAAGAGAACAAGAAGAAGAGTATTTAAAATGGCACCTTTGCACCATCATTTCGAAATGTGCGGGTGGAAGGAAACAAAGGTAGTGTCGGCCTTTTGGATTGCTACTCTGATATTGGCATTTATAGGTATTTATTCAATATAAACAACATAAGATAATAATGGGCATTATAAGGAAGGTAAAAAATGAATGTACTTGTGGTAGGATTAGGAGTTTCGGGCATTGCCTGCATAAAAGGATTAAGTAAGACAGGTGCGAATATTTATGCATTTGATGATTCAAACGAGGAGAAATTAAGAGACAGATTAAAAGAAGTAGAAG
>DMWH01000129.1:3214-5544 GCA_003483345.1 Clostridiales bacterium
TGACATAGAAGCGGCTTACAGGGTAACAAATTCACCCATCGTTTCCATAACGGGAACTAACGGCAAAACAACAACCACAACTCTCATTGGCGAAATGGTCAGAGAAAGCGGTAAACCTTACAAGGTAACGGGAAATATAGGCTTTGGAATATATTACGATGCATTGACGGCAAAGGAAGAAGAAATTCTTGTGGCCGAGGTAAGTTCTTTTCAGTTAGCAGGTACTTCAAAGTACAAACCTCATATAAGCGTATTAACCAATATTACACCTGACCATTTAGACTATCATCACACGGTAGAAAATTATATAGAAGCGAAATTTAAAAATGTAATTAATCAAGATGAAAATGATTATGCAATATTAAATTATGAAGACGAAACAATCAGGAATTATTCAGATAAAATAAAGGCAAAAAAAATATTCTTCAGCTCCGAAAGAATTTTGGAGGATGGAATATTTTTAGAAAAGGGTCAAATGTTTTACGGAACCGGTAACAATAAAGTATTCATTATAAATACAAAGGATATATTTATTCCGGGGAAACACAATTTAGAAAATGCAATGGCTGCCGGCGGTGCTGCAATAGCTCTTGGAATTGATGTTATGGTTATATCAAAAGTTTTAAGAGAATTTAAAGGTGTTGAGCATCGTCTTGAATTTACCGGCGAATACAAGAAGGTTAAATTCTATAATGATTCAAAAGGAACAAATCCCGATGCTTCAATTAAGGCAATTCAAGGAATCGAAAAACCGATTATATTGATAGCAGGCGGGTATGATAAGAAGTCATCCTACGATGATTTTATTAAGGCATTTGACAATAAGGTAAAAGCATTGATACTTCTTGGGCAGACTGCCGAAGATATTCAAAAGTGTGCTTTAAAATATGGCTTTGAAAATATTTACAGAGTTGAAACAATGGATGAAGCCGTGAAGAAAAGCTTTGAATTGGCCGAAGAAGGAGACAATGTTGTTTTATCCCCGGCATGCGCCAGCTGGGGGATGTACCCTAATTATGAAGTCAGAGGCAGAGATTTTAAAGAAAGGGTAGAATATTATGGAAGAAACCGTAAGGAAAGCTAAAGCCAGGTCAATTGACTGGGTATTGGTTTTTATAATAGTATTATTGGTCTTGTTTGGATTTTTAATGGTTTACAGCTCATCTTATCCCGACGGATATTATAAATATGGGGGAGATCCTTTTTATTTTTTACGAAAACAAGTTATTGCAGCAGGAGCAGGACTTGCCGGAATGATATTTTTTGCAAATCTTCCATACATAATCTACAAAAAATTCAGTAAGCTGATATTATTCACATGTATAGGATTAGCAATGCTTACCATTATAATAGGAATTGCATCAAACGGCGCCCAGAGGTGGATAGAGATTGGCGGAATATCATTGCAGCCGTCGGAAATAATTAAAATCGGTGCTGTACTTTATATGGCTGATTATTTCAACAGAAAAAGAAGTGAATTGCCATCCTTTACCAAAGGTTTTTTGCCATCGTTGTTTTATATAGTGCTATTTTGCGGGTTAATTGCTATACAGGATGATTTAAGCACAGCTGTAATATTAGCCGGAACTCTGATGGTTATGTTTTTTTGTGCAGGAGCAAGAATCAGCCATTTAATACTGTTGTTTCTTCTTGCACTCGCGGGCATAATCGCACTGATTGCAATGCAGACATATCGAATATCACGAATAATAGTCTTTTTTGACCCTTTTAAATATCCCTTGGATGAAGGTTATCAAATAATAAATTCACTGTATGCCTTGGGTACCGGGGGTTTATTTGGTATGGGAGTAGGAAAAAGCAGACAAAAGTTTTTTCATTTGCCGGAAGCATACAATGACTTTATTTTCTCAATAATAGGAGAAGAGCTGGGCTTTGTCGGAGCGGTCTTTGTAATGCTGGGATTTGTGGTATTTGCATGGAGAGGACTTAGGATTTCAATGAACACAGAAGATTTTTTCGGAAGCCAGACAGCCTTAGGCCTGACTGTTATAGTACTGGTTCAGTTTTTAATTCATGTAGCGGTTGCAACATCTTCGATGCCACCAACGGGAAGAGCCCTTCCCTTTATAAGCGCAGGTGGCTCATCGATAATGTTTTTATTGTGTTCCATGGGGATTTTGCTTAATATATCGAAATATTCCAATACTTACAGGTCATAGTTATGTCATCCTGAGCGAAGCGAAGGATCTCATGAGATTCTTCGAGCTAAAGCTCTCAGAATGACATAAATATTATTCATAGCAATGACAAGTAATAAACGGTTATTCAAAGTGTGACACATGTTGCGGTAATTTAATAAAAGGAATGGT
>DMWH01000129.1:5566-7470 GCA_003483345.1 Clostridiales bacterium
TGTTTTGTATGTGGGAAGCAAAAACAGTCTTGAAAGCGAGCTGGTTCCAAAGGAAGGCTTTGAATTTAAAGCTGTTACGGCCAAATATTTCAAAAGAAAATTTACCCTTGATAATATCAAGACCTTATTTGCTTCAGCAAAAGGCATAATTGAGTCTGTTAAAATAATAAATGAATTTAAACCCAATATAGTTGTAGGTACGGGAGGATATGTGAGCGGTCCCGTTGTTTTTGCAGCTCATTTAAAAAGAATTCCTACTATGATATTGGAACAAAATGTTTTTCCCGGAATAACCAACAGATTATTAAGCAGATTTGCCGATGTGGTGGGAATAAGCTTTGAAGAAGCCAAAAAATATTTTCCCCAAAATGCGCAAGAAAAGCTTATCATGGTGGGAAATCCGGTAAGAAAGGACATAATAACAATAGACAGGAGAAAATCAAGAACCAAGTACAATTTAAAACCGGATGATGTTTTTATTTATTCGTTTGGCGGCAGCGGAGGACAAATAAGTTTAAACGAAGCAATAATTGATGTTATAAAAAAATACAATGGCAAGCAAAATGTAAAAATACTCCATGTAACGGGAAAAATGCATTACGATGCATTCATGGAAGAGTTAAACAGGAATATTAAATTAGAAAAAAATATTGAAATAAAAGATTATATGTATGAAGCTCCAAGTGCCCTTTCTGCATCCGATGTTGTTATAGGAAGTGCAGGAGCGATAACAATTGCGGAAATAACCGCAATAGGAGTACCGTCAATTCTGATTCCGAAAACATATACCGCAGAAAATCATCAGGAATATAATGCCCGTGCTTTGGAAAAGGAAGGTGCGGCATTGGTTATATTGGAAAAAGACTTAAACGGCAGAACTCTTTTAAAGTCAATTGAAGAAGTTATTGAAAATAAGAGCAGGTTAAACACTATGGCGCTTAATTCCAANNAATTTTGATGTTGAAAATAAAATTTACGCAACAATGATGGCTCTCATTAATGCACATAAGTAACAAGTGAAAAATCTGTGCATAACATATATTATGAATCAGCTTGTTGCGGAGGGATAAAAATGGGAAGCTTTATTGTTGAAGGAAGAAACAGTCTTGAAGGTATTGTCGATATCGGAGGCTCGAAAAATGCTGCTCTTCCTATTCTGGCAAGCACTGTAATCACCGGTAGAGAATATATTCTTGAAAATATACCTGATATTGAAGATGTAAAAGACATGCTTGAAATATTAAGTAATATGGGATGCAGTGTCCAATTTGAAAATGGTATTGCGTTAATTGATACAAGAGGTTTGAATACTCATATAGTACCTGAAAAATTAGTAAGGAAAATAAGGTCCTCAATAATTTTAATGGGGGCTGTTTTGCAGCGCACGGGGAAAGTGGAAGTTGCATATCCCGGAGGTTGTGAAATAGGTCTTAGACCAATTGATTTGCATTTAAAGGGATTAAGAAAGCTTGGAGTTGAAATAACTGAAAAAAATGGTTTGCTGGTCGGCTCGGTAAATGAGGCGCTTAGTTGTGATATTCATCTTGACTATCCGAGTGTCGGGGCAACTGAAAATATTATGCTTTTTGCCGTCGGAAACCCCGGAAAGACTACTATTTACAATCCTGCCAGGGAGCCTGAAATTACAGACTTGCAAAATTTTTTGAATACTTGTGGTTTTTGTGTAAGTGGTGCAGGAACAGGTATTATTACTATAGAAGGAAAAAAAGTTCAAAACACAGATACTGTAGAATACAAAATTATTTCCGACCGTATTGAGGCAGGAACTTATTTGAGTGCAGCAGCATCGATGAAGAGCAAAATTTACATAAGAAACATAGAAAAATCTCATTTTAAGTCTATTACTTCTTTATATGAAGATGCGGGATGCGAAATAAGAGAAA
>DMWH01000233.1 GCA_003483345.1 Clostridiales bacterium
TATATTAAAATGTTCTGTAGGTAATTTAATATTTTTATTTTTTTTCAAACCAATATTTGCTTTTTTTAACATGGAATTATAATTATAAATTGTTGATTTTTTTGTACTTCTTATATAGGCGTTTTTACTTTCAGTATCTTCACTTGTCATCATTATATAGTGTAAATAAAGGGATTTACCTTGCACTAAACCAAATTTATTTTGAAGAGTTTTTAAAATATCTGTAGTACTCATGAATTTAGGTGCAGATGTTTTAAATAGTTTATTAAAATAATACGTTAGTATACTTTGTAGATTTTTTGTTGTCAAATCATCAATTCGTACATGTAATTTTTCAAAATTTTGAAAAAGAGCTTTTTTCCTTAATGTAATTTCATATCTTAAAACACCTTGTGATACATTTTCTATTTTATAAGCATAGTCTATATCTTTAAAAAGCAAGTTTTTAAAGTCGTGCTTATAATATTCAGGGTGTTTAAGATAAAATTTTGAACTGTACGAAGATCCTTTAAACATAACAGAGCTATCCCAAATGTATTTTTGCTGACGTGGATAGCTGTATGATTTGACAATATCTACAACAGCTTGCGCGGTATCTTGATCTAAAAATTTCCAAGCATAGCAAAGATCTAACCTTGTTATATCCCAGTATCGTAAATGAGGAATTGCAGGAAAATAGAGTTTGAGGTTTTTATAAAATTCCATTAAATATAACTCAATATGAGGTTGAAATAGAAGATATACATTATGACCATATACATATTTAGGCAAACTAAATTCTATCTCTACATGCTTTTCATCTTTTTCAGATAAAAAGATATTTATGTTTTTATCATAACTACCTAATGAAACATTCGTTTTGTAAATTCTCATTAATTGTGATCCTTCCTTATGGTCGAATTTACGCCACTCAATAGCGCAAGATTTTAATTGTTCATTAAATTCTTTAGATGTTCTTATTTTAAATTTTATTGTATCAATCATAAAAATTTGCTTAACTCCTCATTTACTCCCGCTTTACTCTCGTATTTTGTTTTTTGTGAACCCATAGAAAAAGATATTAGATCATTTGTATCATATTCCTTCATGGCTTCTTTTAATTTTTTCCCAAACAAATAAGTTCGTTTCTTAATAAATTTTTGCTCAAGTTCCAGAGAATAGATATTTTGTGAGAAAAAAGCAGGATCATAGTATAAATGACGAATTAACAGCGGTTCATTTTTTGAGCCTCGGAAAAGAGTTTTGCAGTCTACTACTATTTGTGTAAAATCTCTTAATCTTTTTATAACGTGTTTAAACGCTTGACAGGTATATATAATATGAATATTTAATTTCCGCACTTGATGAAGCCTATATAATATTTTGCTATCTATTGAATTCCAGTTGTAGTTAGAAAACCAAATAGATGCTTCATCTAAAATAAAAAGTGCGTTGTTTGCATTTGCTAATGCGTAGTTAAATTGTTCTGGCTCTAAATATACAGGTTTTAATTCTTGATAATATCCTAGCTTTTTTCTTTTTAAAATTCCTTTTATATCGTAATAATGGAATTTTTTGGTAATGAAAGGTGTATTTGTATAAATCGTAAAACCCTTTTTCAAATATTCTGTTGCCTCGCTTACCATTGAAAGAGTTTTACCTTCTCCAAAATATCCCGCATACGCTTTTATCATTTTGCTATTCCAATGGTAACTATTGATAAAATCCAACGAACAACGCGAAATGTCAATATAGACAATTCAATAGTTATTACTATTTGAATAATTAAAAAAAGCGTATCTATAGGAACAATCCACGCAGCAGACGATAATGTAGATTTAAAATTAACGACAGCAGACGAAATAGAAGAAACTACAGAACTGTTAGCTTCTGGAAAATATGAAATTAATCTTACAGTTATTATTGATACTAAAGATAGTAAACCAGTAAATATCATTGCGGTAAAATTCTTTTAGGCAACAGAATCATATAAAATATGAATATTGCATAAAGTAAAAATGTTAATACACCTTTCATTGTATCAATAATTTGAGAAAATGCGGTAAACTCTTCTGGTATACCTTGACTATATGTTGATCCATCAAAATCAACAGACAATACAAACTCAAAATCTGAAGTATCATCGGGTGAAGTAAAGTTGTTGTTAAAAAAAGCGTAGACATAAGCAAAAGGAGCACGAGAAGATAGAACATCTCTATAATCGTTAATTGTTAAATTAAGAGCTGTTTGATCGGGAACAAAAAGCCAAGAAAAAAAATCCTTAATACTTTTGGTTACTGCGCATATTGGGTCTGATCCACAATCTGGCTGTAAATCCTCGGGCGCATCAATAGTTGCCTCAGGCTCTAAAGTTAAATTTTCATTATAGTTTACGCCATCAGCGTTTACAGATTGTTCTTCATATATTAATGAATCATAGTCATCGCAAACTTGTTTTTCTAAGTAGTCGTTTGCTGTTGTAGACCAATATTCAACTGTTTCACAGTTTCGCTCGTAACATTGTATTAATGCAGGATAGGTACAGGTAAAACCAGAATGAAAGGGTACTTGTATACCAGTAAAGGAATAGTTGCCATCAAAACCAGATGAACAATATAAAGTCGGTGGAGATTGGGAACAGCTTGTAGCGGATGCGTAAGTTCTAAGTTTAGTTACAGGCGAGCTCGATGTCCAACCTGCTTTTCCAGTCGCAGAACATTTTTCATATAATGATATCTGACACCAAGTATCGGATGTTATAGGAGAAATAGGAATAGAACCAGAAACATCCAACCCTGCATAACCTAAAGAGGCGGAAGCGGTACTTTCATTAATATCAATATTGGCTGTTGCTAAATCATACCAAAGAGAAACCCTCATATAATCAATATGATAGTCATACCTAGCGGTTGAACTATTCCAGATTCCTATTTTTACATTGCCATTTATAAAGTCTTCGGCAGTTACGTGGTCGGGATGACCAACAGGGGGATTAATCCAAGCAATCTCACCTTCTGTTGGATTTGTTGTTGAGTTTACCATCAATAACCCTTCATTAAAGGGTATAGAACAAGCAGAATAATCAGAACCAACGTTACAAGAGTTTGTATATGAAGAAATAAAATCATTTAAACTTGTAATCGTTTCAGATTTTGAAACTCTGGCAAAATAATATTTTGAAGTACCTGGGGGGCTTTCAGGCATTAAAACTTTTAGTTGTATGGATATCCCCTTTATTTCTGTATTAACTGGAATATTCCATACGGAAGTTGTAGGAGAAAAATATAAAACATGTTGGTAATAATCGTTTATTTGATAATATACGCCATCTTCATCAGCCATATTGCCAACAGAGCCGGAAGTTGTGCCCGCTGTATTTGTGTAAAAAAGTTGAGCAGAATTATCAAACCAATAAGAAGATTGCTCAGCAAAAATACTCTGTGGAACAATAAAGAAGAAAAAAATTATTAATATTATAAGTTTATTCATGTTATTTATACGGTTGAGGGTAAGGCAACTTACCCCCAAAAGGTTTATACGTGTGCGATTGCCCGAAATGTTCTTATACCGAAGAACAGAACAGCAACAGACACAACAACACCCAAAGCGATAGGAAGATTGGTGGTGAGAGCTGCGATAGCTCCATCAGCAATATCCTGAACGCCCGTTGTCATTGCAGCGGAGAGTGATGCGTCCATAGGAGTAATGTATAACTTATAAGCAAATTAATAATTATCTTTATAATATTTTTTAGCAGCGTTATAAACTTGAGGTTTATAACTAGTACCAAAAATTAACACACGAACAATTTTTAGTACAAAAAATATTACAGGACTTATCATTAATAATGAAAAAGCAACAGGCACGATTAAGTACATAGAAGCAATAATAGAATTTGAAAAATCGGAAGGATTAAACATTATGCTTCTCTCCTTTCGGCAAATGTTAATACAAGAAATCTAATAAGAAGAAAAAAGAAAGAAAACATAATAGAAAACAAAAAGAAGAGAAACATATTTAAATATGTTTCTGAAAAATCAAAATTAAAAATGTTCATATTTTTGTGATGCGTCTAAAAGATAACACAATTAAATACACAAGTAAAAACGGTGTAGAAATAAGGAAAAAAGCTCTTGTAAATTCAGTCATTAGAAAACTTGTTTCTTCACCTGTCATCTTTTAACAAAAATATTGATAATATCAATAACAATATAATATAAACAGTAGACAAAAACAATACCAATAATAACATAAGTAAGAATATAAAGTCCGTTAGCGACAGAAGAATAGTTAGTAGTATAATAATGCTCAGGCAAATAAGGGCAGTCAGTAATATGTGTTCTATCTCCCGAATAGTTAAACTTTGCCCTCCAATACGGACAATCTTCTGTCGGCGGTATCCTTTCGATTTGTTCATATTGATTTGAAGATAAGATATATTGTTATTATAAAATAAAAAAGAATAAGTAAATACAAAAAGAATCTATCGTTTGTATACATTCGCTACTGCAATAAAAGATAACAAAAATACTATAATAGCAAAAGCCAAAAACGTAATACGAAAATAATCTGATAAACCAACAACAAAAGGATCATCTGAGGCAAAAGTAATAGTACCAGAAGCAGAAGCAACAGGAGAAGGTGAAGGAGTAGGGGAACTTGATGGGCTGTCGGTAGGTGTTGGTGTAGGTTCGGTGCCGTCTTCATAAGTAATTGCAATTTGTACACTATCAATATAGTTTACTTCACCCGATTCTGAAATAACAGAAAATAAACGAGTATTAATCATATTTGATGTATTAAATGGTGAAAGGTCTGTTTCAGAAACATCAAATATAAACTCTTTCCAAGCTCCACTTGTTCCAAGTGTTACGGCATTTACACATGGAATAGCATTAAAAGGAAGCGTATTATTTAAAGAATAATAAGCGCACATTTCAGAATTATCTACGGAACTATATGCGTATGCTCTAATTCTGATTTTTGTTACTGTTGAACCTGTTGGAATATCAAAACTTGATGTATTTTTGTGTCTTAAATACCATTGTTCTGGATTAACAGCGCTTGTATATGCGTAAGTGTCATTTTGATTTGTAGATTGTGAAGACGATACTGTCCTTAATTGTGCGTTATATGTTGCCTCTTGCCAATCTGTCGTTACCTCAACTGCCAAAACTTGAGAAGATCCAAAGAAGAAGAAAAAAAATAAAAGCAGTGATAAAAAAAACTTTTTCATTAAAGTATAAAAAACGGAGGAGGCTTATAAAATGGTTGCCCATTTATGCTCCTCCTTCATCATATTACTTATTATCCTTTTGTTTGTCAAGTGAAATACTTGAGATTTTGTGAACAATTATACGCAATTTCTTAGAAAATTGGTTATATTGAAAATCACATTCTAACTTAAAAGGATTTTTTGATAAGTAATATTTTTCTACAAAAGTTTTTTTGTCCAGGAGGTTTTCTGTCTTTACGAGTTCCTCATTAATACGAAAATCGTAATCAATTAAATTACCGTTTACATCGTAAATTTTAGCTCGTAGCGTCAAAACCTCAAAAGACTGATTATCAATCTGATAAATAGATTTATTACACTCAGTAACCGCCTGAACAATAATAGAAGTCGGGTTAATATAAATCACCCCCTTTCTTGCTAAAATTCCGCATTTTAAAATTTCTATTGAACTTAAATCTACATGGGGATGTAGTTATAACGGGTGTTACTAGATCCATGATTATATAATTGTTCCTCGTGCTTCCGCACGAGGAACATAATTAGAATTAACAGCGTATTGAGAAGG
>DMWH01000104.1:0-603 GCA_003483345.1 Clostridiales bacterium
TGCACTTGTCCACAAATCATTGCATTTTTAGCAATATTAATATATAATAATTGAAATTAGTTTATAAAGAAAGGTAGTGATGTTAGGGTTGAAAAAAAAGTTGGCATTGTATGGATTTAATAATCTTACAAAATCGCTAAGTTTTAATATTTATGATGTTTCATACGCTAAAAGCCAAAAGGAAAAGAAAGAATATATCGAATATATTGACGAACAATATAATTCCGATAGACTTACTCAGATTTTGTGTAATGTTACTGAAATAATAGGAGCACATATTCTTAATATTTCAAAGCAGGATTATGATCCTCAGGGTGCTTCCGTAAATATTTTAATAGCTGAAGGTGCATTGACAAGCAAGGAAATCGATGTTTCATGCAATCAAGGTAAGCTTAAACACTTGCAGAGTGAAACAATACATGCTCATTTGGACAAAAGCCATGTTACAGTGCACACTTACCCCGAGCATCATCCGGAGAATGCCATTTCAACATTCCGCGTTGATATAGACGTTTCAACATGTGGAGAGATTTCACCTCTTAATGCGCTTAATTATTTAATTAGCAGTTTTGATTCTGATATAATAAATATTGACTATCGTGT
>DMWH01000104.1:624-4132 GCA_003483345.1 Clostridiales bacterium
AATACTTTTCATACAAAAATGATGATAAAAGAAATTGACTTACAAGACTATCTTTATAACAAGGATGTAAATGAGCTTTCTCCAAAAAAGAGATTGGAGATAACAGATAGTATCAGAAAAGAAATGATTGAAATTTTCAGCGGCATGAATATATTTCAGGAGGAAGTATAATGGAGTTATGGTTTACCGAAAATCATACCGATAATGTTAAATTTTCAATAAAAGTTGACAGACACATTGTCAGCGTAAAAAGCGATTTTCAAAAAATCGATGTTTTTGATACTCCCGAATTCGGGAGGGTCCTGGTAATAGATGATTATATCATGCTCACTGAAAAGGATGAATTCATTTATCACGAAATGATTGCTCATGTTCCAATGGCTGTTAATCCTAATATTAAAAAAGTGCTTGTAATCGGCGCCGGAGACGGAGGAACAGTAAGAGAGCTTACTCGATATAATTCCTTGGAAGGAATCGACATGGTTGAAATCGATAGAAAGGTTGTTGAAATCTGCAAGGAATTTATTCCTAAAACCGCCTCAAAGTTAGATGATAAAAGAGTAAATTTATATTTTGAGGATGGGTTAAAATTTGTTAAAACCAAAAAGAATGAATATGATTTAATAATTGTAGATTCAACAGACCCGATAGGGCCCGGTGTGGAGCTTTTCACCTTGGAGTTTTATGAAAATTGTTTTGATGCCTTGGTTGATGACGGAATATTGGTAAATCAGCATGAAAGTCCTTACTATCCGAAAGATGCGAAGACTATGCAAAAAATTCATAAAAAGATTAAGTCTGTTTTTCCCATAGCAACGGTTTACCAGGCACATATTCCCACATACGGCTCAGGACACTGGCTCTTCGGCTTTGCATCCAAAAAATATAATCCTGTAAAAGATTTAAACGAAGAATTGTGGAATTCCTTAAATCTTGAAACAAATTACTATAATACAGACCTTCACAAAGGGTCATTTTATATCCCGAACTACGTAAAAAGAATGCTTGAAGTTGGAGGACTCTTATGATAAAAGAGGAAGATTTGACTTATTTAAAGGAACATTTAACCTTTTGGGATAAATTAAGTGAAAATGAAAAACAATTGCTCATAAATAATGTAGAAACAATAAAATACAGTAAGGGTGAAAACCTTCACGGCGGAGATAAAGAATGTTTAGGTCTTATTTTAGTAAAAAGCGGGGAGCTGAGGGTTTATATTTTATCCGAAGAGGGAAGGGATGTTACTCTTTATCGCCTTGCCGAGGGGGATTCTTGTGTTCTTTCTGCTTCCTGCATATTAAACAGTATAACATTTGATGTTTTGATTGATGCAGAGCAGGATACGGAAGCTCTTTTATTTAATGTGGGTGCTTTCAGCAAACTGTCAAAAGAAAATATTTATGTTGAGAATTATATGTATAAAAAATCTGTCGATAGATTTTCTGACGTAATGTGGGCAATGGAGCAGATTTTATTTATGAGTTTTGACAAGAGGCTTGCTATTTTTCTCTATGATGAAATGATAAAATCAAAATCCAATAAAGTTAAGCTTACTCATGAACAAATTGCAAAGTATATCGGCAGTGCCAGAGAAGTCGTGTCGAGGATGCTTAAAAGCTTTGAATCTCAGGGTATACTTAAACTTTCAAGAGGAATAATAGAAATAGTAGACAAGGATAAATTAAGAAAATTAATATAGAGTCATAATGATTATAAGCGATGAAACTCTGGACAATGTCATCCTGAGCGTAAGCGAAGGATCTCATGAGATTCTTCGAGCTAAAGCTCTCAGAATGACAAAAATGTTATTCATTGCAACGACAAAAGAGGTAAATATGAAATACAGAATTAATCAAAAAAACGGGGATGAACTTTCCATACTTGGCTTTGGCTGCATGCGTCTTCCTACAAAGGCCGGTATAATTGACGAAAGAAGAGCAATTAGAATGATTCGCGATTCGATTGAAAAGGGTGTTAATTATTTTGACACCGCCTATATATATCATGCAGGTCAAAGCGAATCTATATTAGGCAAGTCACTTCAAGACGGTTATCGCCGTCGTGTCAAAATTGCTACCAAGCTTCCCCCATACATGATTAAAAAATTGGATAATGCAAAAAAAATAATGCTTACACAGTTGGAGAAGCTTCATACCGACTATATTGACTACTATCTTTTGCATATGCTGACGGATAAAGCAATGTTTGACAGAATGATTGACCTTGGAGTAATGAAATGGCTTGAAGAGCTTAAAGCTGAGGGAACAATAAAAAACATCGGTTTTTCTTTTCATGGAAGCAAGGTAGATTTTGAACTAATTGTAAAAGCTTATCCATGGGATTTCTGTCAGATACAATACAATTATTTGGATGAGAATAATCAAGCCGGTGTATCAGGACTTAAACTTGCTCATTCTTTGGGAATTCCCGTGATTGTTATGGAGCCCTTGAGGGGAGGAAAATTAGTAAATAATTTACCTAATGAGGTTATAAAAATTTTTATAAGTGCCCATCCTGAATGGACACCTGCTGAATGGGGACTGAGATGGATTTGGAATCACAAGGAAGTTAACGTGGTCTTATCGGGAATGAGCCTTGAAGAGCAGGTAAATGAAAATATTAAAATTGCTTCAAATGCATCTTTTGATTCTCTATCTGAAGATGAGCTTAAAGTGTTTGATGAAGTTAAATCCATCATGAACAAAAAAGTAAAGGTTCCCTGCACGGCTTGCAGATACTGCATGCCCTGTCCCCATGGTGTCAATATACCGGGTTGTTTTTCAAGCTATAATGATAAATTTTTATTGGAAGATAAGTTGTACAGGTGGAAGTACGCACAAGCCCTGGGTGCATTTTCCGCAGAGCCCGCATTTGCTTCAAAATGTGTGGAATGCGGTGAATGTGAGCCAAAATGCCCGCAAAATATAGAGATAAGAAAAGAATTAAAGGCTGTTTCAAAGGCTATGGAAGGAATCTTCTTTAAACCTATAGTTGGAACAGCCAGGAAAATACTTAGAATTTAATTAAAGGCAGCTGCTCATTCAGATTATTCTTGTTTAAGAGCAGCTTTTATAAGCCCTAAAAATAATGGGTGCGGTTTATTTGGTCGGCTTTTAAATTCGGGGTGGAACTGAACACCTACAAAGAATCGATTATCGGAGAGTTCGACTGCTTCTACCAAAGTATCGTCAGGCGAAACTCCACTGATTACAAGTCCTTTCTTGGTCATTATTTCACGGTATTTGTTGTTAAATTCGTATCGGTGCCTATGCCGCTCAGATATTTCCGATGTGTTATAAAGTGACCTCATCTTTGTGTTTTGAATAACTTTGCAAGGATAAGCGCCAAGCCGCATTGTGCCGCCTCTTTGCGTAATTTTTTCTTGTTCCTTCATAATATCAATTACACGATGAGGTGAATCCAGGTTAAACTCACCCGAATTTGCGTCTTCAAGTCCGCATACATTTCGTGCAAATTCAATTACTGCAATCTGCATTCCTAGACAAAT